>NZ_DDCJ01000064.1:72733-80807 GCF_002335285.1 Thalassolituus sp. UBA2009 | reverse complement strand
GCAAAACCCTGCCCCGGAACGACACAAATTATTGGTACTTTAAAACGTCGTTCCGGGCGGGCTAAATGGCAGGAGCCATTTCAACAGCCGCAGGCTGGCCCGAAGGGTGAAGGGCATGGATGCCCGGAGTCATTGTTTTGCGTGCCGCATAATCACAGTTGGCTGCCCTCTTTTTTCTAAGTCAGGCCGGACGCGCCGAAAAGAGAGGATCGTAAGGAGATACCTCTCCTTGCAGGGGGCCAGGGGCTTGCCCCGGAAAGGCGTTCAGACTGAAAAACAGTCGTCGATGAATGCTGCAGTTTGGAGTGACTGGATGTCACTCCAAACTGTGGGACAGCAGTGCGCAGTTGCGGCTTTTTTTATGTCCGGGTTTTTATTCTTTCGCGTTGCCGGTAATCAGGATTCTTTTAATTGTTTCAGCAGCGACTCCGGCACCTTGGTGATGCGCAGCTCGTTACTGCTTTTATCAAAGATAATATCCTTATCCAGCAGGCTGGCAGAGAAACTCAGGCTCAGGTCTTTATTTTTACCGCTGTAACGGATAAATCCGCGCAGCTTTTTACGGTCGGGAATCAGCTCGGTTTTAATGGCTTCCGCCACTACCTGTTGTGAGGCTCCCTGAGCGGCCAGCTGCTCCGGCGTTAACCCGCTGTTTTGTCGCTGGCTTTGCTGGCGTTCTTTTTGTTTGTCGACAATATAGTGAGCAAAGGCTTTGGCCGGTTCGGCTTTAACCTGAGTTTCCATATAGCTGGCCAGTTCATCGAACACCACAGGTTCGCCACGCAGATCCTGCTCAATACAGTAATCCACCACCTTGGCTTTATACTCAAAGCTGTCTTCCGGGCTCAGGGTCTGGCTGAACTCATCAACAATTTCCAGAAACTCTTCGGTTTCGGCGGCGGTATTTAAGGTATCGGTAAAGCCAATGCATTCGGCAAACTGATTCTGCAGTGGCTTATCGCCACGGCCAAAACTGAACGTCAGGTATTTGCTGTCGTCATCGGCCAGCCAGTCGGTGATGTTGAGCATGACACCAAAACCGGTATTGGAAAAATCCAGATAATGGGTTTCGCTCAGCGTCATATCGGTATTAATCGATACGCTGCTTTTGCGCCGCAGGTGGAACATGTACAGGCGGTCGCTGTCGGCCAGCTGCTCGTAAAAGAAGGCGAGGTAGCCTTCCAGTGCCAGCTCGGTATTGTCGAGGGTATTGGCAAATTGCTTGCTCAGGCGGCGGGTGAGGGCAACAAAACTCTGACGCTCGCCCTGCCAGTCCTGAATCTGCGCCCGTGCCTGGGTAATTTCCGGATGAAAAATACCGTAGCGCTTACCCGCGCGCTGGGTCAGCACGGCTTTTAGCTGCGCCGCAGTCTGGGCGTAGAAGTGGGCGACCAGTTCGCTGTCGAGATCGGCTTCCTGTTCACTGCATACTAGCGTTGCCGCCGGGTCTTTGATGTCTTTGCTGATCTGATGGGTTACAAAATGGCGCAGGCTCATGGATGGTCTCTTATGGCTGTACTGTTACCAGGGCCTGTTTAGGCCCCAGGGCTCTCCGGTATGAAGGCTCTCAGTGTCCGTCAAATTCGCAGATGGCATAAACGTCGAATCCGGCGTTACGCAGTTTTTCGCTGCCTTTCAGGTCTGGCAGGTCAATGATGGCGGCTACTTCCACCACCTCGGCCTGCAGCTGGCGCACCAGCTCACAGGCCGCCAGCATGGTGCCACCGGTGGCGATCAGATCGTCCATCACCAGTACGCGGTCGCCGGCTTTAAAGGCATCGGTATGCAGTTCGATGGTGGCACTGCCGTATTCCAGATCATAGCTCTGGGTCACGGTTTTAAATGGCAGTTTACCTTTCTTGCGCACCGGTACCAGGCTCAGACCCAGCTCGTAGGCCAGCGGCGCGCCGAGGATAAAACCACGGGCGTCGATGGCAGCAATGGCATCCAGCTGCTGGTCCTGATAGCGGTGTACAAAGCTGTCGATCAGCTTACGGAATACGGCACGGTTCTGCAGCAGCGGCATGATGTCGCGGAACATCACTCCATCTTCCGGCCAGTTGGCTACGGTACGGATGGCGTCTTTAATTTCCTGGCTGTAGGCACTCATGGTCTGTCTCTGTCGGTTCGGGTACGGCAATGTACGTGGATATAAGAGCGGGTGCGGCGTATGGCCTGCGGTGCTGGCCGGCAAAAGAACCGACCATTCAGTCAGGTTTTCTTGGGCTTTGGCCAGCTGGGCATTATAATCCGCGGCCACAAAAAGTCTCCCTTCGCCGGATGCGGATGGCTCATGGCAGCAGTCTGCCTGAGTCGAGGCCGCATGAATGCTGGCTGCCGGGCTTGTTTCGCTAACCAACAAAGGTTCTTCCCATGCTGGAAAAGCTGTTTCAGCTGTCGCGTTTCGGCAGCAATGCACGCACCGAGCTGCTGGCCGGTGTTACCACCTACCTGACCATGGCGTACATTATTTTCGTTAACCCGTCGATGCTGGCCGATGCAGGTATGGACCATGGTGCGGTATTTGTGGCGACCTGTCTGGCGGCGGCTGTTGGCTGCTTTATTATGGGGTTTTGGGCTAACCTGCCGGTGGCGCTGGCACCGGGGATGGGGCTGAATGCCTTCTTTACCTATGGTGTTGTACTGGGTATGGGTTACAGCTGGCAGACCGCCCTGGGTGCGGTATTCCTGTCGGGCTGTATTTTTATTCTGCTCAGCCTGTTCAGAATCCGTGAATGGGCGATCAATGCCATTCCGGTCACGCTGAAAAAAGCCATTGCTGCCGGTATCGGCGCCTTTCTGGCACTGATCGCTCTGAAGAATGCCGGCATTATTGTGGCGCATCCGGCGACGCTGGTGAGTCTGGGCAATTTAGGTGATTTCGGCCCGGCCATGGCCATCCTTGGTTTCTTCCTGATTGTTGCCTTTACCCAGCGCAATATTCACGGTGCGGTGTTGCTGGCGGTGTTGCTGGTGAGTGTTATCGCGGTAGCCACCGGCCATGTGGAATATCAGGGCATTGTTTCTGCGCCGCCGTCCATCGCGCCGACCTTTATGCAGATGAATCTGGCAGAAGCCTTCGATGTGGCGATGCTGAGCGTTATTTTCGCGTTTCTCTTCGTCGATCTGTTCGATACCTCCGGCACCCTGATTGCCGTGACCCAGCGTGCCGGCCTGACCAAAAGTGATGGTCAGGTGCCACGCTTAAAGCAGGCCTTGCTGGCTGACAGTACCGCGACCGTGACCGGTGCCATGCTGGGTACCTCAACCACCACCAGTTATATCGAAAGTGCGGCCGGTGTTTCCGCCGGTGGCCGTACCGGCTTAACGGCGGTTGTGGTCGGCGTTCTGTTTCTGCTGAGCATTTTCTTCGCACCGCTGGCCGGTATGATCCCGGCTTATGCCACGGCCGGTGCGATTTTTTACGTCTCGATTCTGATGCTGTTCACGCTGAAAGAAGTGGACTGGGAAGACCTGACCGAAGCCGCGCCGGTGGCTGTGGTGCTGCTGATGACGCCGCTGACCTTCTCCATTGCCCATGGCATCACGCTGGGCTTTATCACCTATGCACTGGCGAAAGTACTGGGCGGTAAAGCGCGTGAACTGTCTGTCGGTGTCTGGGTGCTGTCGGCGCTGTTATTACTGAAAGTAATTTTTGTGCACTGATAGAGAGTGCGCAAAACACCGGCTGAAGATCGCGGGCAATAAAAAAGGCAGTGGAGCAATCCACTGCCTTTTTTGTTTTACCGTTCTGGCTGATCAGCCAGCCAGATACTGCGCATGAAAACGCAGATGATCATCAATAAAACTGCTGATGAAATAGTAGCTGTGATCGTAGCCTTCATTACGGCGCAGGGTCAGCGGATAGCTGCTGGCTTTGGCGGCGTCTTCCAGTGTTTCCGGGTGCAGCTGGTTGCTTAAGAAATCATCGGCCAGACCCTGGTCGACCAGCGCGGGTAAATGCGCTGACGCAGGACTGTTGCGCATTAACTCGCTGCTGTCATAAGCCAGCCACTGCTCGCGGTCGTTGCCCAGATACGCGCTGAACGCTTTGATGCCCCAGGGGCAGCGGCTCGGGTTGCTGATCGGGCTGAACGCCGACACCGAGGTAAAACGCTGCGGATTTTTCAGAGCCAGCGTCAGCGCACCGTGTCCACCCATAGAGTGACCACTGATGGCGCGCTTGTCGTTTACCGGAAACAGCGCCTCGATTAAGGCTGGTAATTCCTGCAGTACATAATCTTCCATACGGTAGTGCGCGGCCCAGGGTGGTTGAGTCGCGTTCAGGTAAAAACCGGCACCCAAGCCCAGATCGTAAGCGCCCTGCGGATCGTCGGCCACGCCGTCGCCACGCGGGCTGGTGTCCGGGGCGACGATGGCAATGCCCAGCTCAGCGGCCAGGCGCTGGGCGCCGGCCTTCTGCATAAAGTTTTCATCGCTACAGGTCAGGCCGGACAGCCAGTAAAGCACCGGCACCGGGTTGTCGTTACTGGCCTGTGGCGGCAGAAAAATCGCAAAGCGCATGCTGCAGTTAAGCACCGCCGACTGATGCCGGTATTGCTTATGCCAGCCGCCAAAACTTTTGTTCTGGCTGAGGCGCTCAACATCGGTATTCACGTCCGTCATAACAGCCCCTTACTGGTTGTAATGAATAACGCTGCGGATGCTTTTGCCTTCGTGCATTAAATCGAAGGCGTCGTTAATGGCATCCAGACCCATGGTGTGAGTAATAAAATCACTCAGTTTGAATTCGCCTTTTAAATAACGCTCAACGTAATCCGGCAGTTCGCTGCGGCCTTTCACACCACCAAAGGCGGTACCGCGCCAGACGCGGCCGGTAACCAGCTGGAACGGACGGGTGGAAATTTCCTGACCGGCACCGGCAACACCGATAATCACCGATTCGCCCCAGCCTTTGTGGCAGCATTCGAGTGCTGAGCGCATCACGTTAACGTTACCGATGCATTCGAACGAGAAATCCACGCCGCCGTCGGTCATTTCGACGATCACGTCCTGAATCGGCTTATCGAAGTTTTTCGGATTTACGCAGTCGGTCGCACCCAGCTGCTTGGCCAGTTCGAATTTACTTTCGTTAATGTCGATAGCGATGATGCGCGAGGCCTTGGCCATGGCCGCACCAATCACCGCCGATAAACCAATACCACCCAGACCAAAAATAGCCACGGTATCGCCTTCTTTTACTTTGGCGGTGTTCATCACCGCGCCCATACCGGTGGTGACGCCACAGCCCAGCAGGCAGACTTCTTCCAGTGGCGCCGTCGGGTTGACCTTGGCCAGAGAGATTTCCGGCAGCACGGTGTACTCAGAAAAGGTTGAGCAACCCATATAGTGATAAATGGTTTTGCCGTTTTGTGAGAAGCGGCTGGTGCCGTCCGGCATCAGGCCTTTGCCCTGGGTGGCACGGATTTTCTGACACAGGTTGGTTTTACCCGACAGGCAGAACTTACATTCGCCACATTCCGGGGTGTACAGCGGAATCACATGGTCGCCAACGGCAACGCTGGTCACGCCTTCACCAATGGATTCCACAATACCGCCGCCTTCGTGGCCGAGAATGGCTGGGAAAATACCTTCAGGGTCTTCACCGGACAGGGTGAAGGCATCGGTATGGCAGACGCCGGTGGCAACGATGCGCACACGCACTTCACCAGCCTTGGGTGGCGCTACCTGAACTTCTTCGACGGATAACGGCTGGCCCGGGCCCCAGGCAATAGCGGCGCGGCAGGTAATGGTTTCTGCGGTCATGGTGTATCTCCAACAGCAAAGATGATGAGTAAAAAATTCTGAACAGGCAGTGTAATCATTTCTTTTGGTGAGATAATCCTGCTGGTTATAAAATCACTTTTACATATTTGTAATAATCGGGCGAGAAAGATGCAATCAATACCCCAGTGGGAGGGCATCCGTGAGTTTGTGGCGGTGGCGGAATCCGGCAGTTTTACCGCGGCGGCGGTGCAGCTTGGGTTGTCTACCGCGCAGGTGAGCCGTCAGGTGCGGGCGCTGGAGCAGCGTCTCGGCAGTGAGTTGCTGTTCCGTACCACGCGACGGGTAGCGCTGACCGAACCCGGACAACTCTATTACCAGCACTGCCGCCTGCTGCTGGATGGTCTGGCCGAGGCGGAGCTGGCGCTGGGCAATCTGCAGGCTACGCCGCAGGGTAAGCTGCGCATCACTGCGCCGATGAGCTACGGCGAGCGCCATATTGCGCCCTTGTTAAATGACTTCGCTCTGCGTTATCCGCAGATTCAGCTGCATTATCTGCTCACCAACGAAAAGCTCGACCTGGTCGGCGGCGGTTACGATATGGCCGTGCGACTTGGCAAACTCGATGACGACCGGCTGGTGGCGCGGCGCCTGGCATCGCGCGAGCAGTACACCTGCGCTTCGCCGGGCTATCTGGCGGCCCATGGCGAGCCGCATTCGCTGGCGGAACTGAAGCAGCATAATTGTCTGGCCGGTACCCTCGATTACTGGCGTTTTCAGGAACAGGGGCGCGAGCGTGTGGTGCATATCAGCGGCAGTCTCAGTGCTAACAGTGGCCCGGCGCTGCTGGATGCGGCGCTGAAAGGCATCGGTATCGTGCAGCTGCCGGATTATTACGTGCAGCCCTATATTGAGCGCGGCGAGCTGATCAGCCTGCTGCCGGCCATCCGCCCCTCGCGTGAAGGTATCTGGGCGCTGTATCCGCCAAGCCGCAATTTATCGCCCAAGGTGCGCCTGCTGATTGATTATCTGGAGCAGCAGCTGAACGGAGCGGGCAGCGATCCGGACGCTGAATATCTGTAATGACTTAACCGCTACGAGTCCTTATAGTGCGCTTTTTAACGCCCGCATTAAGGCACGCATCATGAGCTATACCCTCAGTCAGAAAGAACATCAGGCCAGCCTGAAACTGTCGAATCATCAGCGCTATCAGTATTTTATCGACAAGGTCGTGGCGCACGGCGAAATCTGGAGTCTGGCCAACGACGAAGGCTGGGTAACCCTGACCTCAGAAGGCGATAACTGCCTGCCTGTCTGGCCCCATGCAGACTATGCCGCTGAATGGGCAAACGGCGAGTGGGAAGACTGTGCCCCCAAAGTCGTACCACTGGATGTCTGGCTGGAGCGCTGGACAGCGGGCCTGACCGCCGATGAAACCTATCTGGTGGTGTTCCCCAACCTGAAAGAAGAAGCGCTGCTGGTTGAGCCGAATGAGCTCGATGAAGCCCTGCGTGAGGCGATGGAATAAACCCGCCTTTAGCGGCGCTCATTGCTTGTTGTATAGGTTTTGTATAGTGTTGATGTTCTGTGACATCAACCCTTTCCTGCGGAGAACACCATGACTGTTATTCCCCTGCTTAAACGACTCGCCATGAGCGCTTTGCTGCTCAGCGTCAGCGCCTGTTCAACCCAGGCGGTTGCCATCGATCGCAGTGCTTTTACCACCACCGCTGAGGGCAATGCCTGTGCACCGATTTTTCAGCATAAAATGAAAAAGCTGCACAGTTCCAAAACGCTGGATCTGTGTGAAGTGGTGCAGGGCAGACCGGTACTGTTAATCAACACCGCCAGTCATTGTGGCTTCACCAAGCAGTTTGGCGATCTGGAAGCCATTCACGAAAAATACAAAGACCGTGGCTTGGTGGTGATTGGTGTATCGTCGGACTCGTTTGATCAGGAAGCCAAATCGGAAGAAGAAGCGGCGACCATCTGCTTCGAGAATTTTGGTGTCAGCTTTACCATGCTGGCGACCGTGCCGGTAAAAGGCGATAACGCTCATCCCCTGTTTAAAGAAGTAGCCCGCCAGGACACAGCACCGAAGTGGAATTTTTACAAATACCTGATTAACCGCGACGGTCAGATCATCAGCTCCAACTCCAGTTTTACCATTCCCGGTGACGACGATATTGAAGCGCTGTTGCGTTAATGTCCGCGTTATTTAACGTCACCTTAAAATGCAAAACCGGGTTTTTACCCGGTTTTTTTATGCGTTTTTATAACAGAACGATCTTCTTGCTAGGGCCTGTCGACACTAAGTAAATCCAGCATGCTGAGAGCCAGTTTTTCTCAG
>NZ_DDCJ01000064.1:53159-72369 GCF_002335285.1 Thalassolituus sp. UBA2009 | reverse complement strand
AATTAGTGTCGACAGGCCCTAGGAATAAAGATGAAATTCTTTCAGCCCCGAAAGAATGGCAGAAGGGCGGATGCCAAATATTTTTTTGTAAGAATTACTCAGGTGAGCGCTGTCACTGAAACCGCTGTTCAGTGCTGAGTGGGTAATGTTGCGGGTGTTATGCACATCGCGCATAAAAATAGCCAGCCTTGACCACAGGCTGAAATGCCGGAACGAAATACCGGTATGTTGTTTAAATAAATGGTTCAGACGCGAATTCGATAAGCCAATCCGGGCGGATAATTCATCCTGTCGCCAGGGGTATTCATCTTTCTGTTGCATCAGTTGAATACATGACGCCACTCTGCGGTCGTAGCTGTTAATGTCTGCCTTCAGGGAATAGCGGATAAGTGCCGATAAATCAGCATTTAATGCCCGTTGTTCAAACCCTTTGCGACACTGATCCAGGTTGGCAATATCAAAAACAGCGGCATCATTACGTAAAAAATTTGCGCGTAATGTTCTTCCCTGCAGTGAATTGACCTCAAAATACAGCGTGGCCATATCCTCACTTTGGCAGTCAACAATATGAGCAGTACCTGCATCGATTAAAGCGCTGCGGCAGCGAACCATCGTCTGGCCACGAAGCTGAACATTAAAATGTCCTGACAGTCCCAGCAGTAATACCAGAGCGCCATGCCGGTGCTCTGTTGTTAAACCGAAATTACCGAGATACACCGCCTGTTGCGGGCGTATGTGCAGAATGCTGTTCATCGTTAGCGTAGCCTAAACTTACAAGTTATAAACGCCGGGCGCTGTTAAGCTTCAACGCATTGTGCTGCATAAAGTAACACAAAAAATAATAACAGGAACCGGGAGTCTTGATCGTGAACATTGCCCCCAAAATACGTGTTGCTGCTTTGCAGACCGATACCCGTATCGGTGATACCCAGCGCAATCTTGCACATTGTGAAGAGCTGGTTGCGGAAGCCTGCAGGGACGGAGCCGAATGGATTGCGTTGCCGGAATTTTTTAATACCGGCATTGCCTGGGACCCTGCTCTGGCCGCCGCGATTGAAGATGAAAATGGCCCGGCTGCACATTTTTTACAACGCCTGTCAGCTCAGCACGGTGTTGTACTGGGTGGATCATTTCTTTGTCGTCTGGCGGATGGTCATGTGCGTAACCGTTACCTGTGTTTTAACCGGGGAGAGCGGCTTGGTTACCACGACAAGGATTACCCCACGATGTGGGAAAACGCCTTCTATGAAGGCGGCGCAGAAACGGACAGCGGTGAGCTGGGCCAAATCAACGGCGTCCGTGTTGGCGCTGCTGTGTGTTGGGAATTTATGCGCACAGCAACTGCACGGCGTTTACGCACCAGGGTAGACGTTATTATGGGCGGCTCGCACTGGTGGAGTATTCCGCAAAACTGGCCGTTATTGTATGCCTGGCTTGAGTCCGGCAACCGCAAGAATGCTTTGCAAGCTGTACAGGATACGGCGCGTTTGGTGGGAGCGCCGGTTATTCACGCGTCACACTGTAATACCTTCCGTTGCCGTATGCCCGGGTTGCCGCTCTCTTATCACGGCCATCTGGAAGGGCAGGCCGCCGTTATTGATGCTCAGGGCAATGTTATTGCCAGTCGCAGCTATCAGCAGGGGCCGGGAGTGGTGGTTGCCGATGTCTGTTTACAGGCTCTGACCCCGCCTGATCCGCTTCCTGAACATATCTGGTTACGCTCGCGGGGAGTGGTTCCGGCGTTGTCCTGGCATTTTCATGGCATGTTGGGACGCCGCTGGTATCGGCACAATATTCTGCGCGCGCGCTGAGCCAGTGCTGCTGACGCTATCTGTTTAATTTGGATGGAAAATACAATGTCTGAACTGATGATAGGCCGTGCTCAGGCTGTTGACCTGAGTACGGTGTCTGTTTCCTGGCTATTGGTAACGGCCGCACTTGCGTTGCTCATATCACTGGTTGAAGCCTGGATCGCAACGCTGATTGTGTATGTCAAAGTAAAACCGTTGAAACGTCTGTTTCCGGCACCGCATAACCTGATCCGTTCTCATGTGGATTATACGATTATGACGGCGCTGCTGGGGTTCAGCTATTTTGCGGTAATACAGCTGGCTATTGATTTGCCGGATACGATTATTGTGCTGCTTTGTATCGGGGTTCTGTACAACCCGTTTGGCTTTCTGGTGAAAGCAATCTGGCCGAATGCGGGCCACAGCGATACGTTCTGGGGAAAACTGGGTGTATGCATCGGTTTTCTGCCAGCCAGTATCGGCTTTGGCTATGTCATGATTATGATTCTGCTCAGACTACCGGGCGGATCAATCGGTTGAATTCCGCGCTTTGGCCCAGGGATCAACCTTGGTGCCGGACGCTGGCTTATCACGTTTTTCTGCGGCTTCAGTGCTTTGGTTGTGTCTGGACGGGCGCTGTTCAGAGCGGGCGGCAGGGCGCTGTTCAGAGTGGGCGGCAGGGCGCCCTGAGGTTTGTTGCCCGGAACGCTGACCCGGGCGTTGACCTGAACGCTGCGGACGTCCGCCACGGCCAAAGGCCGCTGTTTTTTCTGCCTGTTTGGCCCGCATGCGCTCGGCGTCTTCCAGGCTCAGTACGGCAGGTTCGCCCGGAGTCTGGTCGGCCGGAATAATGCGGTCACGGGGTGGCAGAAAAAACTGCTTACCCATTGCCCGCGGCAGGCTTTTAAACTGATACAGATAAAAGGCTTCTACTTTTTCCCGCGCCCAGTCGGTTTTTTTCAGGAATTTTACGCTGGATTCAATGCTGGGTTTGGTTTTAAAGCAGTTGATATTCAGATACGCATGCAGGATTTCAAAGCCATAATGATCAACAAGTTCAATCAGCAGATTTTTTAAACTGACCCCGTGCAGCGGGTTGTTCTGGTAATTGACCTGATCGTTCATGGCGGTATCCGGTAGGAAGAATGAACGCTCTATTGTACGGATTTCAGGCGGGCGATCCTATAGCGGTTTTGTAGCCGGGAGTAATGCTTGCAGAAACAACCTGTCTCCCGCTTTTCTCTTCACAATCAGCGCTGCTAAACTCGTGGTTAATAACGGAGGTTATCGATGATGCTGACTGAATTTCTGAGTGTTGATCCGCTGAGCTGGCCGGCAATTGCCGCCTGTTTACTGTGTGGCTCCATTGTTGGCCTTGAACGCCAGCTGCGGGGCAAGCCGGTGGGCATCCGCACCTCATCGCTGATTGTACTTGGCACCTATGTGTTTATTGCTTTATCACAGGCGGTCACCACCGATGCGACCGATGCCTCGCGTATTATCGGCCAGGTGGTAACCGGTGTTGGTTTTCTCGGCGCCGGAGTCATGCTGGCCAAAGACGGTATGGTGCTGGGCGTGACCTCGGCGGCGACCATCTGGGCGCTGGCTTCCATCGGTATCTGCGTGGCGGTGGCCAGCCCGCTGGTGGGTATTAAGCTGGCGTTGCTGGTGGTCGCGATTCTGGTCGGCGTCGATATTCTGGAAAGCTATTCCAGCATGCTGACCCGCGGTGTGCATGCCCGCTACAGTGCCTGGCGTCAGCGCCGCTGATTTTTGTGGCTGTCTTTAGCGGCAGCCATTCTCCGACGTCCTTCCTTTTCCTCTCCGCCCTGTGCTACCTTGCGCCGCTTTTTTGCAGCGGGGTTTTTTATGATCTGTGGTTTTGACTATGGCACATCCAACTGTGCCATCGGTGTAATGGCACAGGGGAGTGTCAATCTGCTGCCGGTCGACGGCGAAAAAACCTTTATGCCATCGGCACTCTATGCACTGGCACGCGAATTAATCTGCGAGCAGGTTGGACTGGGGCTGCCTGCCGGTACGTTGCGTGATGATTTCCTGCTCAGCCGTAAAGTGCCGTTACAGCAGGCACTGCGGGCCCGCCGTGAGCTGGAGTTAAGCAACGATGAGCAGGTTATGTTTGTTGGTCATCAGGCCTTTGCTCATTATTTTGCCGATCCGGAAGAGGGCTACTTTGTTAAGTCGCCGAAATCCTTTTTAGGGGCCAGCGGCTTACGGCCGGAATTTGTGCATTTTTTTGAAGATATCGTCACCGCTATGATGCAGACGGTAAAACAGCGTGCTGAGCAGGCTTGCGGAAAAACACTGACCCACACCGTAATTGGCCGGCCGGTTAATTTTCAGGGCTCACGCATCAGCGATAACAGCGCAGAACAAAGCAACCAGCAGGCGCTGGCTATTTTAACCGCCGCAGCCAAACGCAGTGGTTTTCAGCAGGTTGAATTTTTATACGAGCCAATCGCTGCAGGCTTAAGTTTTGAACGCAATCTTGCTGATAATAAAACCGTGCTGGTGGTTGATATCGGTGGTGGTACGTCCGATTGTGCCATGGTGCGCATGGGGCCAGATCACCGCGGGCGCAGCGAGCGCAAAGCGGATTTTCTCGGTCACAGTGGTGAGCGGGTCGGCGGTAACGATCTGGATATTCAGCTGGCGGGTAAACAGCTGATGCCACTGTTCGGCATGACCGCGCCATTAAAAAGCGGCAAGCCCATGCCCACCAAAACCTTTCTCGATGCCGTATGCACCAACGATGTCGGCGCTCTTGGCCGTTTCAGCAGCCTCGACACCGGACTCTACCTTGAGCAATTGCAGCGTGATTGTTTACAGCCGGAATTAATTGCCCGGTTAATCCGCCTGCGTGATAACAAGCAGAATCAGCAACTGGTGCGCAGCGCAGAAAATGCCAAAATTGCCTTATCCGACAGCGATAACACCTGTGTGGCACTGGATTATATTGAAACCGGGCTGAACACCCATATTCAGCGCACAGAGCTTGAACAAGCGATCGAACGTCCGCTGCAGCGTATTATGGCGTTAATGCAGGAAGCGGTTGCTCAGGCCGGCGTACAGCCGGATCTTATTTTTGTGACTGGCGGCAGTGCCCGTTCGCCGGTTATCCGTGAGGCCGTTGCCCGGGTGTTTGGCAATATTGCATTACTGGACGGTGATCATTTCGGCAGCGTGGCATCGGGCCTGACGGAGTGGGCGGAGAAAATTTACCGCTGATTTTTCAGCCTGCCAACTGACCGCCGGTAGGGTATCGCGGCGGTCAGTGTAAGAGGCTTGCCCGATGTTTCATCCATTCTGGTTACATCTTTCAATCTTTTGGCCAGTATAGCTTGTGTCAGTATTCGCTTATTGTCAGGAATTATTCTGATGAGACCTGTGATATGAGCGCCTTTTGTTTGCCTGAGCACAGGCCCACCTCTTTATTTCTTGCTGCAGTTATGTGTTTGACCACGTTTCTGCTTGCGTCTTTTCCTGTTTATGCTGAAAAAGTGGTAGAAAAAAATCTGACACTGACAGCGTTTATTGGTACCGATTCGACCGCTGTCCGCCTCAGTGATAATTCGGCGGGTGCAGATATTATTGATGGGCTGAAGTTTTACCGTAGCAGTAACAACGATTGTGACAGTGAAAATTATGCTGCCTGCAGTTCCGGGCAGATGGATATTTTCAGCCGTAATGGTAGCAACAGTAATATTATTACCGACACCGCTGCGCAGTTAAATCAGACCGGTTATTACCGTTTCCAGCAAGGCAGTTTTTTCAGTGATCAGATTGGTGTGACGGCCGGAGAGCATCTGACCGCAATGCCGGTGCGCTTTGGCCATGCAACGGTGAAGTTTAAAAATAAAATATGGGTTATTGGTGGCCGTACCCGCAGTACTTTTGACAATGATGTCTGGTCATCCAGCGATGGCGTGTCCTGGGTGCTGGAAACCGCCCATGCTGCCTTCAGAGGGCGCGCCGGACATTCGGTTGTCTCTTTTCCCGATCCTGCAACCGGCGAGGAAACATTGTGGCTGACAGCCGGTATGACCTGGGACGGAATTCCTTTTAATGATATCTGGTCGTCAGCGGATGGTGTTAACTGGACTCAGGCTTATCCTACAGACCCGGCCTCGGAACGTTTCCAGCGCCGTGATCAGACCCAGCTGGTTGTTTTTCCTGATCCGGTAACGGGCAAAGATAAACTGTGGCTGATTGGTGGTGGTTTTAATTATTTGCAGGTTGGTGTGCATTTTTTCGGCGTCCTTAACGATGTCTGGTCGTCTGTCGATGGCAGAAACTGGGTCGAAGAAACCAGCAGTGCTGCATTCCCGCCACGATTATCCCATCAGGTGGTTGTTTTTCCTGATCCGGTCACTCATGAAAAGAAACTCTGGTTGATCGGTGGTGGTACGGGTGGGGCCGACAGAATTGACGACTACAGGCATGATATCTGGTCATCAACGGATGGTGTTAACTGGGTTCAGGTAAGAGAGACCAGCCCGTTTTCTCGCAGAACTCATCACCAGACCGCCATTTTTACCGATCCGGTGGATGGTATTGAAAAAATCTGGCTGATGGGTGGTTTCTTTATGGGGACTACTCTGGGCGATATCTGGTCGTCTGCGGATGGCGAAAACTGGCAGAAGCGGCTTGAGCGGGGAGCATTTGTATTTGCCAGCCGTTATGGGCTGGAAGTATTTACGGACCCTCTGACCGGTCAGAAAAGGATGTGGAAAATTGCTGGCAGAACACCAACCAATGGTCCAGAAAAAGATATCTGGGTATCCGACGACGGCGTTAACTGGGCGCAGGCTTACCAGCGACAGCTGATATTATCTCCGACCTTTTATGATATTACGGCTCCGGCAATCAGAAGCGGAAAAGTATCTCCGGCTACCACCTCACTGGTGCAGGGGGGCAATACTACGCTGACCGTTGTACCGGATGCTCATTATCGTATTCAGAATGTGATGGGCTGCGATGGGGAATTAACCGGCAATCTTTATCAGATTAATAATATTGCCTCTGATTGCATTGTCATCGCTCAGATGGCGGCGATTCTTTATACGGTTAATACCCGGTCAGAAGGTCAGGGGGCGCTCACTCCGGCGCAGAAAATTGCACAGGAAGGCAGTAATCTGCAATTAACAGTGACGGCGGAGCCTGGCTACCGGGTTGCCAGTATCGGTGGTTGTGATGGCTCTTTGTATGGGGATATTTATCGTATTAATAATCTGTCTGCTGACTGTACAGTCAATGCTGTATTTGAACGCATTACCTATCAGGTCAGCACTATGGTCAGTGCTGACGGCAGTATTACGCCGGTTGATCCGCGGGTGATTGAAGGTGAGGCGCTTGAGCTTACCGTAACCCCTGACGCAGGTTTCCGGCTAAGCCGCATTGAAGGCTGTGGCGGAGAATTAACCGGTAATAATTACCGTATTGCAGCGGTAACGGCAGATTGTTCGATAAAGGCGGTATTTGAACCGATCATGTTCACTGTAACCGCTGTTGTGACGGGTGACGGATTTATCACACCAGAAAGTGTAACCGTTGTCGAAGGTGAGGCTGCTGAACTGACGGTTACCGCAGGAGCGGGTTTTTATTTAAGCCATATTGAAGGCTGTGGCGGAGAATTAACCGGTAATAATTACCGCATTGCCGTGGTAACTACAGACTGTACAGTAACGGCTGTATTCGAGCCTGTCATGTTCACTGTCACCACCGTAGTGACCGGGCATGGCAGTCTTACACCAGCGAATGTGACAGCGGTTCAGGGCAGTGCTGTCAGTCTGGCTGTTAAGGCTGAACCTGGTTCCCGTTTAAGCAGTATCGTTGGTTGTAACGGAGAGTTAACCGGCAATAACTATAATATTGCTGCACTAACGGCAGACTGTTCGGTAACAGCTGTCTTTGAACCTATTACTTATCAGGTCAGCACACTGATCAGCGGTAACGGCAGTATTACGCCGGCCAATCCGCGGGTGATTGAAGGTGGGGCGCTGGAGCTTACCACGATCCCTGATGCAGGTTTCCAGCTAAGCCGCATTGAAGGCTGTGGCGGAGAATTAACCGGCAGCGTATACCGCATTGCAGCGGTAACGGCAGACTGTTCGGTAACGGCTGTCTTTGAAGCGGTTATGTATACCGTTACCAGTATTGTGACCGGAGGCGGTACGGTAAGCCCTGCACTGATAACCGTCGCCGAGGGAGCGGATGTCAGCCTCAGTATCAATGCGGATGACGGATATCAGTTAACGACGGTCAGCGGCTGTGACGGGGAATTATCCGGTAACAGCTATACGATCAGCACACTGCAGGCAGATTGTTCGGTTGCGGTACATTTCAGCGCGGTGGAACCGGCGGTTATTTTTGTCGCCACACCGGTGTTTAATATTCCGGCAGGAACTTACTCTGCTGCCCAAACGATCACCATCAACAGTGCCAGCGAGGATGTCAGTATCCGTTATACGCTGGACGGCAGCAGCCCGGATATCAATACCGGCAGTGTGCTGAATAATGGTGGTACAGTGCTGTTGACTGAATCCGCACAGCTTAAAGCAATTGCCGTTGATGCTGAGGGTAATACTTCGGAGCTGTTACAGGCAACGTATCGTATTGAAAAGAACAGTACGGCTGCCGGCAATAACTCATCAGGCAAGAACAGTGGTGGGGCGTTGAGTCTCTTCTGGCTGTTGTCTCTGGCACTGCTTATGACGCTGACTAACCGGCGCAGGCTGGTATAAAAAAAGCGGGCCTGTAATCAGGCCCGCTTTTTTTACAGTGTGCGGTTATGGTTTGAGTACAGGCTGAATCAGCGTCTGAATATCCTGCCAGTTTACATATTTAAAATTCTGATTTTCTTCCGGCAGAAAGTTACGGCCATCCTGCACAACTAACATGCCCTGCGGATATTCGGTGCCCAGATTGGCTGCGGTAACCGTTAAACCATCGGTTTCTGAGGCACCATCAATGCCTTTTTCATCGTTAATACCCACGCGGAAGCGGCCAATATATTCATAGGGTGCTTCGGCCTGATAAAGTACATAGCTGTCGTTACCCTGGCTGGAAACTACCAGATAGGCTTCTTTTTCGGTACGGTAAATATCCATACCTTCAATATCGGCGACCAGAATGTCGGAGGCTGCTGCGACCTGAGTGAGCCTTTCTCCGGCGTCAGCTTCAGCACCAATGGTCCAGATAGCGGCATCTTCCTCACCCAGGAATAACTGCTGCTTTGTATCATCAGCGGCACAGCCTTCCGGTTGGGAATTGACGCGGAATTCACGCACTTTGTTGCCACTCCAGCCATTGGCTGAGTCGGTAATTTCATATTGCTCGAAGCGCCCGTCTTCATCGTTAATAAAAACAAAAAACTGTTCTTTAAGGTTTTTGTACATGCACAGGCCGTAGACATTATCCAGAGTGGTGATAATTTCAGTGGTGGCACTGACATGTCCGCTTAACGGATCAATATGAAATAATGCAATGGCCTGGCGGTCACGCTGGCTGGCTGCGGCAATATCCGCTGGCTGGTTTTTAAAGGTAAAACCCTGGCGTACATCGACATTATTAACCCGCCCGGCCTGCAGTTCCTGCAGCTCCTGACCATTAAGATCATAAACATAAAGACCGAATTTTTTATTGGTGCCTAAAATGCGGCTTTTTTCCGGTGTGTGAGTATTTACCCAGATAGCCGGATCGTCGGCAGCATCGCCGGTTTTCCGTACCGGTGTTGTTTCTGTATGGGCAGCAATTTCCGGGATATTTTCCTGATTACGTGCCTGTTGTGGCAGGTGAATATTGCTGCTGAATAACTGGCTGCTGTTATCATCCAGAATAATCAGACGGGTTGTACCATCGCTGTTAATGGCGGTACGCAGGCTGTCAGCGGCCAGTGACTGGTCAAGAGTAACTGCGCGGCCTGCGCCCGTTGCCTGCGTGCTGCCTGCCTGTGGTAAAGGATAGTGGTGCAGAATATTGTGACCCAGCTCGGCAATAAACAGTTGTCCCTGGCTGATGGCTAACGGACCGCTGTTGCTGTGCAGCTGGCCCCACGGCTGCACCAAATCAACGGCCTGACGGCTGACTTCACTTTCGGCGCGGGCGTTATAGGCCCAGACGCCAACATTTTCTTCGCTGACAAACAGCTGACCGCTGACATCATCGGCTACACAATATTCGCTGTTGGGAGGCAACGGGAAGCGGCGGATTTCCTGCTGAATTAACACCTTACCGTCGCTTTTAATTAACAGCTGGTGCGCCATCTGTTGCTCGTCGAGTACAAATAACTGCAGTGGCGATCCGGCTGGTTGATACAGGCAGATACCTTCAACCGGGTAGGTCAGCGCCTGGCCAAAGGCCAGATCGGTAATACGCTGGTTGTTAATGCGATAGCTGACCGGGCGGTTATTTTCTTTATCGATACTGACAAACAGTGTGCCTTGCTGATCACGGCGCTGATCAATAAATTCAGCCTGAATGTCTTTTTTATCCAATAGGGTAAAGTGGCTGTCCTGTAATTGGATACCGTTATCCGCTCCGGTACTGAGCCAGAATTTTTGTGTGGTATCTCCTGCGCTGCTGATCAGAATAGCCTGTGCGGCGTTTACCGGCAGAAGGCTTGCCGCCAGCGTTGCAGAAGGCAGGCGGGGCTGATGACCTGTGTTTTCAGACAGGTCGTTACTGGCACAGGCGGCGAGCAGCAACGACAGGGTGGCGGTGCTCAGGGCGCGGTTAAGGTTACGGATAGTCATAAATTAAGTCTTTCTCTTTATATCGTTGTGCATCGGTGTGAACGGCAGGTTGGTATGAATCAGCAGATTAAAAAACCGGACCCATAACAGGCCCGGCTGGCTTCTGACAATCAGAAACTGGTGTAGCTGATACCTACACGGTAGGTCGGACCGTAGTCTTCATACTGTGCGTTGTAGCGTTCTTTATTGACGTAGGCGTAATACGGTTCATCGGTAATATTGGCGACTTCAAAACTGAGTTTCAGTTGTTCGGTCATTTTGTAAGAGGCATTAAAATCGAGCTGGGTCTGGGCGCTTTGGTAAACATCACCTTTGCTGTTTTCCAGATTGCCGACTTCGGCCAGATATTCCGATTTATAGTTGGTCGCCAGACGCATGCTCAGGCGCTCATTTTCGTAACCGATAATAAAGTTACCGGTCAGGTCTGATTGATTCGGCAGGCTGATATCACGTTTCAGCAGAGTGCCGCTGTCATAGGCCGATACGGTTGCATCTGAGCGGGTAAAGGTCGTGTTGGCGGCGAGCAATAAGCCATTAAAGGGTGCCGGCAGCATTTCCAGTTTGTGGGAAAATGCCAGTTCCAGACCGTTCAGCGTGGCCTGATCACCGTTGCGGAAGGTAATTACCTCGTCATACGCAGCGTAGCCGGCAGAGCCTGCCAGATCGGTTTCATAAATAAAGTTGTCGATTTTTTTACGGAATACAAAGGCCGACAGAGTACCGGCGCTGCCCATAAAATGTTCGATGCCAAGGTCAAAGTTGGCGGCTTCCAGCGCTTTCAGATCCGGGTTGCCCAGTTCGGCTTCGCTGCCGTCATCGGTAAAGTTCGGGCGCATCTGTTCAAAGGTTGGGCGAACGACGGCATTGGTCCAGGCAGCCCGCACCTGAGTACTGTCGGCCAACTGCCAGCGAGCCTGTACCGATGGCAGCACATGGCTGTAGTCGTTGTCTTTTTTAACGGTGATCAGTTCATCGCTCTGGTTCAGGGCATTGCCGCGTGCGCTGATTTTGGTTTGCTCATAACGTACACCGGCAATTACCCGCAGTTCGTCAGCATCTATACGGCCCATCAGGTAGCCGGCATTGATATCTTCGTCGATGTCGTAGTCTTCCAGTACGGAGTCTTCATCATCGAATGCGTCGGCACGATCCAGGGTTGCCATATAGCTGCGCACTTTCGCGCTGGAAATTCCCGGCCCAAAACGTCCCAGGCTGTAATCACGTTCTCCACTGGCGAAACCACTCATAGAAACAGAACTGTCTTCTGACAGGTCTTTATATTTCCAGGTATCGGCATCCTGAGATTTTTCACGCATTTTGGTTTTGGCACCAAATTTTACCAGTGCAGGATTATCCGCCAGATCGAAATCACGGGTGATATCCAGCTGCGCCATGGTTTGTTTATCTTCGGTATAGCTGCGCGTACGCTCGATTTTATCCAGCTCATATTGTGCCGGATCGTAAAAAGCGGAAGGAGCATTAATACGTGGCTTACGGCTGTTGCTGAAGCTGAGCCCGGTAATATCCGAGGTGCTGACAAAATCGGCGCCGGCGATGGTGTCGGGTTCATCTTCTGAGGCTTTGCTGATGCCGACTTTGTATTCCACGGTCCAGTCACCGATAAAATGATTGGCGCCCAGGGTTGAGGAAACAATTTTTTGCGTTTCTTCACGATCTTTCAGCGAGCGGACGACTTCAGCATCACTGCTTTCGCCCATACCTATGGCATCGGAAAATTCAATTTCGTTGGCAACCCGCTGTTCGTTATCACTGAACTTGCTGTACAGGTTGTGCATATAAAAGCTGTGATTAACGCCATGTTCGTAATCCAGGTTCAGTGCGGCACCTAAGCGTTCACGCTCGATGCTGTATTCGCGCTGTTCCAGCTCTTCGAGTTTTGCGCCGTTATCAAAATCCCAGGCGCCACCGGTTTCAACGTTATCTGAGCCGAATTTCCGGTTATCAAAACTCAGTGCTGCAGCAACCCCCAAACGACGGTCGTTACCGAAATCAAAGGTATTGCCACCGGCAACAGAATAAGCCGGGTTGGTTTGTTCGCTTTGCTCGTCATAGCTCAGCTGCGTGGCGGCGGAATAAAATGCCCCTTCACGGTCGAGTGCTGAAATACTGTTAATTTCAACGGCGCCACCAATGGCATTGGCATCCATATCCGGAGTCAGGGTTTTGGTGACCACCAGTGAACTGAGCAGATTCGATGGAATTACATCGAGGGCAACCGAACGACTGCCGGCTTCCGGCGCCGGAATTTGTGTGCCGTTAACGGTTACGCTGTTTAAATCGGAGCTGATGCCACGGATACGGACAAAACGGCCTTCGCCCTGATCACGTTCGATGGATAAACCCGGCACACGCTGCAAGGCTTCAGCGGCGTTGGCATCCGGTAATTGACCAATGGCATCGGCATTAATAACGCTGATCATATTGTCGGCGTAACGCTGGCGATCAAGGGCGCGCTGCATTTGTGCTGCCTGGCCAATCACCAGAATTTCTTCTACCTCTTGTTGTGCATTATTCAGCACAATATTGGCCGTCAGGGTTTCACCATCGCGGATGGTGATGGTGCGGCTGTCGACGGTCTTGCCACCGACCACGGTACTTAACAGGTAATCGCCGGCCGGAACCTGCGGTAACCGGAAGCGTCCGCCTTTGGCGGCCAGTACTTCACGGTTCATGCTGGCATCGCCCGGCATTTCCAGACGGATAACGGCGCCGCTGTATACGGTTTGATTGCGGGTGTCGCTGACCCGGCCTTCGAGGTTGCCATCGGCCTGGGCCAGTGCCGCGCAGCTGAGGGCAATGACCGCCGCCAGTGGCTTAATGCAAAAATTCATGCTCGTCTCCATGTCGTTCTTTATCGATCGTTTTTATATCTGCCCAGGGCCTGTCGACAGATCCTGGCGGGCAGCAGGTGGCGCGACGGTAGAAAGAGCGTATGACGGTTCTGTGACAGCCAATCGGTGATGCGGCATAAAACGACGGTTTTCAGCGGCTTTCAGCCTGATAATGATCCGATTTAACCCTTGTGGCTGATAACGGCAGACGGTGTCAGCTCCGGGTAACAGCCGATCAGGGTTAAGGTTTGCGTCGATGTTTACAGGATGGCTGAGCCCCGGTCAGAGCGGGCGCCGCCGGAATAATCGCAGGTTGTGATAGGCAGAAAACGGCCGGTAAAAACGCAAATAATGCTGCACCGTGCTGAGCTGAATTAACCCCCGGGGTGATTTGTGCCGCATTAACGTCCTTATGCCGGATTGTCATGCGTTTGTCATAAAGCCCTGCTAGTTATGCCAGCCATTATTGATTGGCCGGTATTTTTTATGTTCAGTACGTTGTTTTTACATCGGCGCAAATTACTGTTGGTTTTTGGTTTAGCGTTGGCATCGGTTGTGGCGTCGGTATTGGTCGGTGATGCCAAACACTGGCGTGAAATTGATTGGCTGGATGTTCTGGGTGAGGGGGGCAGTGCAGTGGCAGTCGCCATCTGGATGCTGTTGATTCTGGGTAGCCGCCCGGCGGGCAGGGTAACTGATCTGTTGACGCTGGGGCTGGGGTTTATTTTTCTGGCGATGTGGCAGGATAACCTGGATGAATTTATCCGTATTCCTGCAGAGCAGTGGTGGGACGCCTGGCTGGAATCGGTTGCCATGCCCGTTGGTATTGCATTGCTGACGTACGGCTTATTTCATTGGCACAGTGAGCAGCTGTCGATTAATCGTCAACTGGCCAAACGTGAGCGGTTATTCCGCGAACATCGTTTTATCGATGGTCTGACCCAGCTTGGGCGCGCCGATTATTTAAAAGAACAATTACAACAGCATTTAAACAGCACCCGGCCGATGACGCTGATGATGGTTGATATTAACGATTTCAGCAGTGTGAACCGTCGTTTTGGTCATCGTGAAGGGGATCGTCTGGTACGCGAGATTTCTGAACTGCTGTTGCTGAATCTGCGTCAGAGCGATCTTATTTGCCGTTATGCCGGCGACCGCTTTGCCCTGCTGTTACCCGGAACGCAAGGTGAAGCCGCATTGCAACTGGCGCAGGAGCTGGAGCTGGCGGTACAGCATTTTGCGTTTAAACACAGCCAGACGGGAGAAACACTCTATCAACGCATCAGCATAGGCCTGACCGAATGCCGCCCTGGCGATCAGCCTGCTCAGAGTATTGAGCGGGTTAATCAGGCCTTGCTGACGGCACAGCGTCAGCATGGCTGTTTTCTGGCTGCATGACGATGTATTGCGGTCGCTGGTATGAGCGTGACGAGCGGTTTATCGCCGCTCATCATCAGCCGGCTCTGCTGATTGACCTGTTACTGGCGCGCGATATTTCCAGCCATAAAATACTGCGCGGCAGCGGTCTTTTTTATGATGATATTCTGACCGGCAATCATTACCTTTCCCCCGCACAATTACAGCAGCTCATTATAAACGGGCGGAAATTACTGCCTGAAGAGGATTTAAGTTTTCGCTGGGGTGACAGTTTATGGCCCGGACATTATGGCGTATTCAGTCAGTTGCTGGCCAATGCCCCGGATCTGGCAAGAGCACTGCAGGCACTGGTGGACTTCCGGCATTTTTTATCACCGCTGCTGTCTCCCCGCATTTATCAGGACGAACGTTATTGTTATGTGCAGTGGCTGGATGCCTGCGGCCTGCAGGATGAGCGGCGCTTTATGGTTGAAACAGCAATGACCGGATTAACCGCCATGAGTCGCTGGCTGGCACAGGAAACTTTACCCTGGCGCTATGGTTTCAGCTATGCGCGCCCGGCACAGGACGAGCAGTATCAGGTATATCTGGGGCCGGATCTGCATTTCTCGGTCGGTGTGGATGTGATGATGATTGAAAAACACTGGCTGGAAAAAGCCTGGCCGCGAGGTTCGGCAACGGCTTATCAGGTTGCTTTGCGTGAAGCGCAGCCACTGATTGGCGGGGAAGAGGCCACGAATGGATTTAATGAAGCGGTGTATCATTATTTAACCCGGCAGTTGCGTACACCGCAGAGCTTGCCGGAGGTTGCCCGGGCTTTTGCCATGAGTCCGGCGACTTTTAAACGGAAACTGCAAAAGCACCACTGCCATTTTCAGCAATTGCAGGATCAGGCACGGCTGCATGTGTGCCTGTATTTATTCCACATTAATGGCTGGACCAACGAACAGGTGGCGCATTATCTTAATTTTAATGACACCACCAATTTCCGCCGCGCCTTTAAGCGCTGGTCGGGTCTGACACCGAGCGACAGCAAACAACGATTATTGTTTGCCTAGGACTGGTGTGGCAGAGACCTTAGCGATTTTCCAGACGGTTATAATCCAGCAGCCCGGCATTCAGCGGATCACTGCGTAAGTACCACTGATGTATTTGATCGCTGTGCGTCCAGAACTGTGGGTCAGTTCGGCGTACGGAAAAACGGTCGGCCAGCTTTTCGTAATCATCTTCATCTGTCAGTCCGGTTACTGCACTGACAAAATCATTCAGGCGGAACGATGAGACACGATAATACGCCGATGGATAGGAGCCGATAATTCCGGGTACCAGGGTCAGATAATCCTCTTGTGGCAGGCGGTTTTCTTCTTCGTAGAGCAATCCGGTCAGGTTACTGTGACCGCTGTTGCGGATCAGTGTAAATACCTGACTGTTTCCCTGCATGTTTTCAACCAGCAATAACGATATTTCCGGCATCAGTGTTGCGGCCTGCCCCTGTACCCGGTTAGCACGGCTGAGAATATTCAGCTCCTGTGGGGTAATCCGGCGTGCAAGATTGTACTTATCTTCCAGTACCGGCTGCAGGTGCTGGCGCAGTTTTTCATACAACTCGGCCTGTGGGTTCTGGCTGTGATAGGTAATCGCCGGATCGTTGAGGATGTGTTTCTCATAACTGACCAGATGTTGTTTTACACTATCGGAGGCATCGCGATACCAGTAGTTTGCCAGGCGTACGCGTTCTTCCTGTGGCAGCAGAGCTAGGAAATTAGATTCTCCTTCCATACGCAGAAAATCCATATACAGACGGGTCATCAGCTGATGACCGATGTTGCCGTAGACATCAAACTCAGCAACCAGCAGATAGTGGATTCGCTCCAGTAATGAGTAGTTAATAACCCAGGCCGTTTTCGGGTGCTGGCCTACCATGCCTTTTACGACAGTCGAGCTGTCAAAATGACGGAAAATTGTTAAGGCTGCATTGGCATTCTGTATCGCACCGGATGAGGATTGTTTTTTCCGGGTGGAAACGCTGTTATTGCCACGCCAGATCAGGTTCAGATCAACGGCATTACCATCGGGAAATTTTTCTGCCAGAGCAGCATTCTTGGCATCCAGATATTCATTGTGCAGGCTGGAGTAACGCAGCCAGTTGGTGATAATTCCGGAATTACTTTCTGCCTCTCCGGGTAAACGCAGATGATCACTTTGATCTATCAGAAACTGACTGTAATCAGGGTCTTTATGCATTTCCGGGTCAACAAAAAATACCCAGAAATGGTCGTCGATGACGTTCAGGGCAACCTGTCCGCGGCACACCGGGCCTTTAATAAATCCGGTGATGATGTATTCGGATTCTTCCAACATAAAACGATAACGGGCGTTGACCGGTAGCTGAGAAAAAGCAATGAACGGATTGGCTGCGGTTTCCGGTTTATAATCGGGCAGATAATCCACCTTATATTCAGGCTCGATAAACAGAGCCTTAATCCAGTCCATACGTTCGTTATTCAGGCGGTAAGGCATATGGGTTTTTGCAACAACGCTGCTGCTGTCGCGCAGTAGCCGGTAATAAACACGCTTAACCTGCGGGTCATCGTAAGGCCGGCGTGTTGCTACCGGATTGATGGGCAACCCTGGTGGCGTGGACGAACGCACCAGCTTGAAAAAGTATTCCGGCCGGTTAATGGGTTGTTGATTGCGGAATAATGGCTCGGGAGAAAAATACAGGCTGGCCAGAAACAAATGTTCGTAAATATAGCGACTGGTCAGTTGTTGCTTTAAATTGTCCTGATTCAGGAAAGCTTCCCAGTGTTCAACTTCGGCCTGTATCGCATCAGGCAGGGGAAGATCCGCTGCCAGAGCCGCGCCATCTTTCAGCCATTGGGTAAGTTTGGAATATTCATCATTACTGAGTGCCGGTAATGCGTAGGGCATTCCCCACAGTGGATGCTTATCAGCATATTCAGCAAATTCTTCCTGGGTCGGACACTGCTGGCTGCGGTTCAGACCCAGCTCAAAATCATCGTCGTCGAGGAGTTTTTCTGCAGGCAGCGGGTTGTTCGCTTTTAATGTCAGCATCTGATAAAGAACGCTGTTCTGCAGATTAATTTCAGCCGTTTGTGAACGCTCGTTGATAACCGGGAAAAAATCTTTCTTACGCCATTCTTCGGTGGTTCGTGCATCAATGCCGAGGCGGGTGGGTTCACTGGCGATAATTCGGGTACCATCGTACACCAGAGTCTTATTGGCACCGCGCATAATCCCTTCCGGGGATGACAATTTAAGCTGGCAGGGCGCATCGTAACAGCCATGACAAACCACGCAGCGGTTTTCCAGAATCGGACGTATATCCTGGCGATAATGGCGTGCCTGGCTGCTGTTGGCTTCGGCTCTGCGATCGGTAATAACGGTTTTACCAAAAAGTTCATCAGCGCTCAGGCCAACGCCGACGGTTGCGCAACCGGCAATCAGAAGTGTCAGAAGGCCAGGTTTGAAAAGACGGTAAAGACGGGGAAAACGCTGTCGCAGCAGAGCAGACATAAAGACTCCAGGGCAAAAAACTCTGCTTATTATAGCGGCGCCCGGATAAGCATGACAGCCGGAAGGCGGAGCCTCCGCGGCTGTCAGGTTTTGCTGCAGCTATCAGGCGTAATCGTAAGGGCCGCCTTTTTCCAGTGCTGTCTGGTAGGTTGGTAAAGCGTGAACGCGCTTTACCCAGGCGGCAATGTTCGGATATTCAGATGCCTGGCTACCACGATTAAGAGCGGCTTCCAGAGGGAATATCAGCTGGAAATCGGCACCGGTCATCTGCTCTCCTGCGAACCAGGAGTTACTGCCCAGATGTTGCTCAATATAACGCAGGTTATTCTGCACATTAGGACCAACATAGCTTTGCATGACTTTGTCGGCGATACCGCGGGCAATGGGTTTGATAAAAAATGGCATTGGAGCCGTTTTGATTTTATTAAAAATCAATGACATCACCATCAGTGGCATTAATGATCCTTCGGCATAGTGCAGCCAGTAAAGATATTGCCAGTAGGTGGCGGAGCCTTCTTCAGGCAGAAAGCGTTCTTTGCCATAAGTGCGGATTAAATATTCGATAATCAGCCCGGATTCAGCAATGGTCTGGTCACCGTCGGTAATAACCGGTGATTTACCCAGTGGATGGATGGCTTTCAGGCTGGCGGGCGCCAGTGATGTTTTGGCATCACGTTCGTAGTGCTTGATGGTGTAGTCAACGCCCAGCTCTTCCAGTAACCAGATAATACGCTGTGAACGTGAGTTGTTCAGGTGATGCAGTGTGATCATAAATCATTCTCTGGGTTGCAAGATGAAATCAGTGCCTAGGGCCTGTTGACACTAATTAAACAGGCCTGTTATCGGATAAAAATTCTTCAGACAAGGCGCTGAGAGTGTG
>NZ_DDCJ01000064.1:0-52967 GCF_002335285.1 Thalassolituus sp. UBA2009 | reverse complement strand
GGTTAAGCGAGCGAACAGCAACGCTGGATGAGGGATTTTTAGCCATAACCCTTCGGGCTGAGACCAGTTTTCCCCACTAACTTCGTCGCTCGTCATTCATTTAGCCCGCTACCCATCTGCCCGGAGCAGATGGGCGCGAAGCCCGCAGGGTCAGGAACATGGATGTTCCTGACAATATCACTCCTCTCTCCTTGTTCTGAGAAAAACTGGCTCTCAGCAGGCCCGATTCACTTAGTGTCAGCAGGCCCTAAGAATGCAGGTAAAATCATTCATTGCGCAGAGTCATTTGTGCCAGTGGATTATTTTTACCCGGGAAGGAAATCGCTGCCCTGTGGCGTTTGGAAGGCCCGGTGTGCGTTCAGATTGTTATCCGCACACCGGTCAGGGGTTTCAGAATTTAAACTCGCTGATCTGACTGCGGATGGTGGTGGTGATGTTATCCAGATCCGCACTGGAATTCTGAATCATGGCCGTCGCATCAAGGATGCCATCAGACAGGTCTTTTACATGGGTAATATTGCGGCTGATTTCAGTGGTTACACAGCTTTGCTCTTCCGCTGCCGTCGCGATCTGGGCACTCATTTCTTCCATCTGATCGATCAGAGCTGACACTTCATCCATCAGGCGAGCGGTTCCTTCCACTTTTTCCAGACTGTCGTCAGTGCCTTCCTGTGATGTGCTCATGGCCTGTTGTGCACTGCTGACGCATTGTTGCAGTGACTGAATTTTGCTGCGGATTTCTTCGGTGCTCTGTGCTGTGCGGGAGGCGAGTGTCCGGACTTCATCGGCAACCACGGCAAAACCACGACCCTGTTCACCGGCGCGGGCAGCCTCAATGGCTGCGTTCAGTGCCAGTAGGTTGGTCTGTTCTGCGATGGTCTGAATCACATCCAGTACCGCACCGATACCTTCGCTTTCTTTGGCCAGTTGTTCCATGCCAGCAATAGAGACGCTCATATTTTGCTGCAGCTGGTTGATGGTGGTGCGTGCGGTGTTGGACATGTCGTGGCTTTCTTTTACCCGGTTACGGGTGTTGCGCATATTTTCGGCGGCCAGCTCGGCGTGGCTTGCCACTTCACTCACTGACGCGCTGACTTCGGTGGTGGCGGTTGCTGCAGAATTCACTTCTTCGTTTTGTTGGGTCACCTGATCGGCTGTAGCGTTACTCGATTTTTTCAGTTGTTCCGAATGGCGGGTCAGGGTATCTGCGGTCTGCTGCATTTCACCAAAAAATGATTGCAGCTGACGGAATAACTGATTCAGTGCCTGGCCCAGCTGAACAAATTCGGCAGCACCTTTTTCACTGAAGGTTGCGTTTAGTTCGCGCCGTTCAGCGACCTGACGAATCCGGTCAATCACATTGACAATCGGGCGGGTGACGCGGTTACCGCTCCAGATACCAATTGCCGTCATCAGACCGGCCATTACCAGGATCAGAATGATGCTGTTACGGATTAGTGTGTCTGTCATCTGGCTGACCGTTGCATAGGCTTCATCGCGATCAATCTCGCTGATCAGTGCCCAGCGGGTGCCGACAAAATCGATATAGGTATAGGCCGACAGTACGGGAACATCACGGTAGTCGTTGATGGTTTGTATACCACTTTCGCCCTGTAATGCTTTTTTGACCGATGGCGTATCCAGCGGCTGCAGGCCAATGGAGGAATTGCGCTGATCAATTTCATTCAGCAGCGTTTTGGATAAGCCAGCCTGCTGCAGAGCATTAAGATAGGCGGTTTTGTCTTCGATTAAAAAACGGCTCTGACTGCGCGGTGTCATATCCTGGCCGACCAGATAGCTTTCGCCGGATTGGCCAAAGCCGACTTCAGCCCAGCGGCTGTCGTTGGTCATAATGCCGTTAATTTTATCGACCGGCATCTGAAAGATCAGGACTCCGCTGCGTTTACCATCGGTAAAAATGGGCGTGGCAATAAAAGAGGCCGGGGCATTGTAAGAGGGCATGTAAACGGCAAAATCACTGAATGCGACCTGGCCTTCTGGCAGGCTCATGACTTTGTTGAATACGTCGGCGATGCCACTGTCTTTATAGGGGCCGGTGCGCAGAGAGGTGGCAAAATCCAGCTCTTTAAAGACCGAGTAAATAATATGCCCGCTGTCAGCATCGGCGATAAATACATCGTAATAGCCAAAGCGCTGCTGAAACTGACGCAGATAAGGATGAATGGTGCGGTGTAACTCGTCGTATTCGGTGCCGTTATTCAGGGCGTTCAGCTCGGACTTGGCCCCCAGAGGGTTACTGTTGCCGGAAATATAGGCGCTTTGCAGGTAACGGGCATTATCGCTCAGGCCAGCGTAAATCTGTTGCTGCGGTGAGTCGTTACCATCGTTCAGCTTGGCAAAGGTGCTGTTGAACTCGTTGGCGTAATAGTTTTTCAGCGGCTGTTCATTCAGTGACTCACCGTATTGCAGTGGATAATCAAAGAATGCAGTTTTCATCAGTACACTGGCCTGCTGAATCAGTGGGCTGCTGCTTAAGGTAATCAGCTGAGATTCTAGTGTGGCCAGGTAGCGTTCGATGCTTGCCTTGTTCAGGTCCCGGCGGCTGACCAATGCCTGAACGACCTGTTGATCAGCACCTTCCCTGGCGGTGGTTATGGAGGTCTGGCTGCCGACGAGGGCTGTCAGAACAACGGCGCAGAGAGTACTGGCAACAATCGTCAGTACCAATTGGTGTTTTATATTCATTAACAGGGTCCATATTCAGGCTTTACGATAAAGCGTAGAATAAACCTCCGTATTTATCGGGGAATATCGTGATAATCTCACGCCATTCTGTGGTGATTTAGTATTAAAACCGGAGTAACACAATGGAACGAACTGAACGCGACTTTTTCGCACGTGATAAAGAAGATCAGGATGCTTTCCTGAGCCAGACCTGGTGCAACAACTGTATGGAAGCCGATCTGGGCATGGTTGAGCCGGTAGAATTTGAGCAGGAAGGTGTGATCTTTATCGAAGGTAAGTGCGCCAAATGTGGCGAGCCGGTAACCACCGAGATTGCCGATGACAGTACCGATGGTGACTGGGACGACGAGTAATCGTTCTGATTGTGGGAGCCTGAAGCAGGCTCCCGGGCATGACTGCTGTGGCGCTGAACAGCGGTTTGAACAGTTCAGCTGTCGCGGTTGATATAACGTAAAATCTCCACCACCTGCAGCGGCGTTTCACAGACCGCCATTGCCGCAGCATCCACTTCTTTCAGCGGGTGAGTCAGGGCCGGATCGTGTTGCACGATCAGCGATTTCCCCAGCGCCGCAGCGTAGCCTGCATCAAAGGCCGCATTCCACTGCTTGTACTGGTCACCAAAACGCACCACCACAATATCGGCATCGGCAATCAGCTTGCGGGTACGCAGTGCATTGATCTTGGCGGCCTTATGATCTTTCCAGAAGGCTTTCTCTTCGGCGCCCAGAATCTGGTCGCCGCAGTCGTCGCTGGCGCCATGATTGGTATTTGGCCCGGTCAGTTCAACGTCCAGCCCGGCATCAGCAACGCCACGGGCAATATCGTCGCGCCAGTCCGTATGAATTTCGCCGGATAAATACACGGTCAGTTTCATGGTATGAATTCCTGTTATTCGTGGGTGGTCGCAGCCGTTTGATTGACAGCTGCAGCATCGGCCTTGGCCCAGCGGGTGTACAGCATGCTGCTGAGAAACAGTACGATGCACAGGCTGGCGGCCGTGAATGAGCCAAGGCCAACCAGTACGGCAAAGCTCAGAATCGCCATATACGACAGCCAGGCCGCGGCTTTGTGTGAGCGCTTGATCAGGCCGGGAATAAACAGCAGGAAAGGCAGCACTTTAATCAGCCACCAGAGTACGCCAACGGCGTAATTGGCAGTGCCTTCACTGCCCGCCGGAGCGTTGCTCAGCGTGCTGTACAGTAACACCAGCAGGACCGCCAGATAGCTGGCCAGCATGATGCGGTATGCATTCAGGGTTTTCATCAGTTGGCCTCCGCCAGTGCTTTGGCCAGGGTGGCAATACGTTGCCCCTGCGCCTGACAGAGCTGGCTTTCGGCCTGACTCAGTTCGTTATTGTTATCGGCTCCGGCCCAGTGGCTGGCACCGTAAGGTGTACCGCCGCTCTGGGTATTGAGCAGGGCGGCTTCGCTGTAGGGAATACCGGCGAATACCATGCCGTGGTGCAGCAGTGGCAGCGCCATACTCAGCAGGGTGCTTTCCTGGCCGCCGTGCAGTGACGAGCTGGAGGTAAACACCCCGGCCGGTTTGTTGATTAACGCGCCGGTCAGCCACAACGGACTGGTGCCATCGAGAAAGAACTTCAGTGGTGCGGCCATATTGCCAAAGCGCGTCGGGCTGCCAAGCAGCAAGCCGGCGCAGTGTTTCAGATCATCGGCGCTGCAGTATACGGCGCCGCTGTCCGGAACCGCTGGCAGGCTGGCATCGGTATCGGCCGAAACTTCCGGCACGGTACGCAGCCTGGCTTCCATACCGCTGACTTTTTCGATGCCGCGCGCCATCTGCTGCGCCATGCGCTCCGTTTTGCCATGGCGGCTGTAATACAGCACCAGAACGTAAGGCTGGGCCATTACAGAATCTCCAGAACCTGTTGTGGCGGACGGCCGATACGCGCCTGTGATCCTTTGATCACGATCGGGCGTTCAATCAGTTTCGGGTGCGCGCACATGGCGGCAATGATGTCATCATCGCTCAGCTGCAGATTGTCGAGGCCGGCTTCTTTGTATTCGGTTTCTTTTGTGCGCAGCAGATCACGGGCACCGATGCCCAGTTTGCTCAGTACGCTTTTCAGTTCGGCGGCAGAGGGCACATCCTTCAGATATTCGATCACCTCTGGTTCAATGCCTTGTTCCTGCAGCAGGGCCAGGGTTTCGCGGGATTTGGAACAGCGTGGATTGTGGTAGATCTGTATTTCGCTCATGCTTTGCGTGTCCTGTGTCGTTGTCCGGTATTACCGGCAGCGGATGATGTCTGGCGGCCGTGAACAGCCTGTCGGGCAATTTTGTCTCACGGACTGAATGGCCGGTATCTTAACAAAGGATGCCTGCGCTGAGGAAAAGCTTGCGTAAAAAGCCGGTATTTTTGTTTCCGGCAGCACTCAGACGAACGGGAAATTGAATATGACAGTCAGTGGACAGGAAGCGGCAGCGATTCTTACCCCGGTGCGGCGCTTCTGGCGGCGTTTACGCCTGACAGGCCAGATTTTATGGCAGACACTGAAACGCTTCGAAGGGGAAGAGCGGCGCCGTGATGCCGCCGCGTTAACTTACACCACACTGTTTGCGCTGGTGCCGGTGATCACCGTGACCTATGCCATTCTCAGTGCCATTCCTGAGCTGCAAAGCTGGGGCGATCAGGCCCACGGTGAGCTTCTGGCTTATGTCATGCCGGAGGGCAGTGAAACGATTTCGGCTTATCTGGTGCAGTTCAGCCAACAGGCGCGCAAGCTGACCTGGGTTGGGGTCGTTTTTCTGTTTGTAACGGCTTTTATGTTGTTGCGTACCATCGAGATGCAGTTCAACCGCATCTGGAATGTTGATAAGCCGCGTTCCGGCCTGCAAACCTTTTTCCGTTACTGGGCGGTACTCAGTCTTGGCCCGCTGTTGTTCGGGGCAGCCTTTGCCGCCAGCTCGCTGCTGGCGGCGATGCCTTTGTGGCAGGATGCCGGTGCCTTAACCGGCCAGATTGCCTTACCCGTCAGGCTGTTGCCCTGGCTTTTAAGCAGTGGCGCTATTTGTGCGCTGTATATGCTGGTACCCAATTGCCGCGTGCCGTGGCGTAATGCCTTACTGGCGGCGGTACTGGTGGCTACGGTATTTGAAGCCGGTAAGTTTCTGTTTGCCAAAATGGTCGGGTTATTTCCGTCGTACCAGTTAATTTACGGTGCCTTTGCCGCGGTTCCGCTGTTTCTGCTGTGGATTTATCTGGCCTGGATGCTGTTATTGCTGGGTGCAGAGCTGAGCTACAGCCTGAGCCATGTACGCAGCCAGAAGCGCCGATTGCCGTTGTTATGGCAGCGCCTGTTGCTGTTGCAGACGCTGTGGCAGGCACAGCAATCCGGTCAGCTGCCGGATGAAGCACGCCTGTGCCGGCTGGCCCGTGATCTGCCGGCGGCCGATGTCGGACGCCTGCTGCAGGAGTTTCAGCAGCAGGGCTGGGCGACTCAGACGCAGGATCAGCAATGGGTATGGATTGCCGATCTGAATGGTCTCAGTCTGGCGTCTTTTTTCCGCACACTGACACTGCAACAATTACAGCAGCCGTTACCCGATAACATCAGTGGAGCGGCGTACCGCGCTCTGCAGAACTGGCAGCAACAGTGGCTTGAGCAGCGGAGTAGTCTGCTCGATATGCCATTAAGCGAATTGTTGCCGGCAGGGGCCATTGCTGCTGAGGAAGAGCGCGAACCGGCCTGAAAAGTCGCATCTGTGCGTCTGCTTGGGTAGAATCCGCGCACTTTTATAGCAGGCAGCGGGATGGAATTATGAAAAACGCCCTAACGGATCAGGCACCGGACATCGCCGCACCTTCGGTCGCCCTGAAGGTGCATCCATGGCGTTCGGCTCTGTATGAAGAGCTGCACAACCGTCCTTCACCGATCATTGAAGGCAGCTGTCACGTTGCCCACTTCACGGTTTTGCTGAACGATAACCGCGAAGATCTGCATGCCCATGTGGTCGATCTTTGCCGTCGTTTCAGCGTTCCTGCCCCAGCACCGGAATCGTCCTGCCTGTATCAGGATTTCGGTGGTTTTGAGCTGCGCTGGGAGCGTCACCTGGAGTTTGCCAACTTCACCTTTATCTGTCCCGATGTTGAGCCTTTTTCTGCCGATGCGCTGAGTTTTGTACCGAAAGACTGGCTGGCGGCGATGCCCGGTGAGCTGGTGGTGGCGGTGAATCTGGCCTTGGTCGGCGAGCAGCCGGATGAGAAACAGATTCAGCGCTGGTTCGAAGGGCAGCGGGTTTCCGGCGCCTGGGTGGCCGATGATAAAGCCCAGGTGTGGACAGCTTTTAAGCTGCACTCTGATGGTTTTGGCCGCATCGTGGTGTGCAATAAAGGCGCCGCAACCACGACTCAACAACTGACACCGTATCAGACCGGCCGCCTGGTACAGCGCTTATTCGAGCTGGAAACCTACCGCCTGATGTCGCTGATGGCGCTGCCGATTGCCCGTCAGATGGGCGGCGAATTAAGTCGTATCGAAGATAACCTGGCGACGCTGAATCAGAGCATTTCCGATATTGATGCCGGTAAAGACGAACGTGTACTGCTGCAGGAATTGTCGCAGCTGGCGGCCGAAGTGGAACGTCACCGCTCCAACACCAACTTCCGTTTTTCGGCGGCCGTGGCCTACCACGATCTGGTGCGTGACCGTCTGCGCCAGCTGAAAGAAAGCCCGATTGAAGGCATGCAGAGTCTGCGTGAGTTTCTTGAACGGCGCCTGACGCCAGGCATTAAAACCTGTAACTCGGTGCGTGACCGGCTGGAAGATTTATCACGCCGCATCAACCGCACCACCAGTCTGTTACGCACCCGCGTCGACCTGTCGATTCAGGAGCAGAATCAGCATTTACTGTCTTCCATGAACCGCCGCAGTCAGCTGCAGCTGCGGCTGCAGCAAACCGTGGAAGGCTTGTCGGTAGTGGCCATCGGTTACTACATTCTGGCTTTGCTTGGCATTGCTTTTACCGCCCTGAAAGCAGCGGGTCTGAATATCAATAGCGATCTTTTGAAAGGCATCGCCTTACCCGTTGTGCTGGGGGCCGTGTACTGGGGCGTACATAGTCTGCGTCAGCATATTACCCGCCGTGCCCGTGAGCCCGGTGCGGCTCAGGATACGGATGGCCAAAAGGGAAAGTAGCGGCAAAAAGCTGACGCAAAGCGGCGAGTGCTTGCCGCTTTTATTTATAAATTATTGATTATTAACAGGATTGTTCGTCTGGCCTGGTAATTGCTCCTCTCTTTTCAGTCTCTTTGGGAGGATGTCAGGTGGATATCAATAATTCCTCGTCCGGTTATCAGAACCTGCTGGCGATGTTGGGTAAAAACGTTGCTTCAACAACCGGTGCGCTGAATGGCGACAGCAGCCAGACAGCTGAAAGTAGTGAGGCAGCTGCGGCCGGTCAGGCCAGGTCTGCGGCTGCAGGCCAGATCAATACCGACAGCAGTGATAAAGTCTCTTTTTCCTATCGCGCAGAAAAACTCAGCCGCATCAGTGCAGAGTTTTTTTCCGGCACTATTAATTCCAGCCAGATTCCGGCGCTGACCCAGCGCTTGTATGAAGATGGCTTTTTATCCAACAGTGATTTTCAGGCGCTGGGTGGGCAAACACAGCAGGTATCAGCCATTGCCGAGGCTTCCAATTTTCTTAACAGTTTTATTCTGAACGAAGCCGTAGATGGTGACAGCGAAGCCGCCAAATCATTACTGAATGTTGTGGATGTGATTGGCCGTATGGATGAACGTGCCACACCAGCTCAGCGCCGCGCCGAAACCGAAGCATTTGACTACGTTGCCAACTACACTGATCTGCTGAAAGAGGCGGGAGCACCGGACGATATAGTGGCCGGTTTCGAGAATGTTCTCGATGTTCTGACCGCACTCGATACCGTCCGCAAAAATGAGCAATCGACAGGTGCACTGGCCAGTTATGCCAGCGTTCAGGAAGCATACAATGACCTTTATTCCGATGAGAATTGATGTACGTAATATCGGCACTGTAGTGGCAGGCTGCCTGTGCAGCTGGGCTGCCGCAGCTAATGGCCTGTACTGGGCCAATGAAGGGCCGGCGGCACCGGAAAACGGTGCCGGAACAGAATTTGGCCGCAGCGAGCTGAGCCTGACACTGCCACTGGAGTACAAAAAACGCGGAGCAGAGCAGGTTTCATCATCATTTCATCTGGATATGAGTAAATTCCGCTGGAGCGGCACCACCGCCTTACAAAACGATTATTTCTGGATTTCTTTACCATTGGAGTATCGTCAGAAGCGTGGCAAAAATGCCGAGTTTTTATTACGTGCAGAGCCGGGCTTTATGACCGATTTTAATGTCCTCGACAGCGAAAGCCTGGCAATGAATGCCGATCTGATTGGTCGCATTTACCGTCGCAGCGGTGCGTTCTGGCAATTCGGTCTTACTGTTAATCGTGAGTTCGGTGACTTTAACCCGCGTCCGGTAATCGGTATGGCAACTAAAGCAACACGCGACACCGAAGTGTTACTGGGTTTTCCGCAAACCAGAATCCAGACACGCTGGAGCAATGATTTATCGTCCTATGTGCATTTGCGTCCGGCCGGTGGTGTCTGGGTTGAAGAAGTGAAAGATCAGACCGGTACGTTTAAGGCAAATTACACTAACTGGAAGCTTGGACTGGGTGGTGAATTTCACTGGCGCGGTGCTTTATGGCTGACAGCAGAGCTGGGCCAGATGCGTCATCGCCGTATTGTGGCAACCGATACCACCGGCGTGCAGGTAAAAGCCACACCAGCCGATGACCGCTACTGGCAGGCCGGTATCGAATTACGTTACTGATGCTGGCGATCAACGGATAGTGAAGAAGCCCGGATTTCCGGGCTTTTTTGTATCTGCCAGATGGTGGCAGCAGGGAAAATTGATCTGCCAGGACTGTTTACAGAGGGGCGTACTTTGTTTTTCTGCCGCATGCTGGCCACTGGTTTATCGTCGTGTGTCTGTTATTGTCGCGCCTCTGTTATTGCCGCGTTTCTGTCATCGTCGCGCGTTGTCAGATCTTTTAATCATGACGTTGCATCTGCTCAGGAAAAAATATGGATAATAATGTGCAAAAAAACGGAACGGCGTCCTGGCTGCATAAACATGGGCGTTCACTACTGGTGGTGTTCATCCTGATGCTGTTATTTCTGCATTTTGTCGTGGGCTTTCATCATATTCCAACGCACTGGGAAAGCTTCCGGATTAATGTGCTGCATCTGGGCGGAGAAGAGTTTTCAGATCTGGATAATGTACCGGAAGCCCGTGATGAAAATGATGACGCAGATTTTGCCTGGGCCGGGAGTTCGGCATCGGCACAGGATTTTACCGTCGCTGTTGATGCTCCTGAGGTCCGTTATCCATTCGACATCAATAAAATCATCGATCCGGAGCGTAAAGCTGAAGAAATTAAGGCAATACAGGCGGAACATTTTGAACGACTTGAAATTGCTGATGATTACCCGATTGATGAAAATGCGCAGAGTGGACTGATTCGTCTGACTGAGGGGTTACTGCTGGATGTCATCCGTGAACAGGGCTTAACCATCCGGCTGGGAACCTGTTACAACAATCCGCGGACCGATGGTAACTACCGCTGCATCAGCTGTATGGTGCTGTTATACGACGATACGGTTAACCGCTACCAGGAGGCGCCGGAAGGTATTAACTTTATGAAGCCTGCTTACGATTTTTGCCGGCCTTCAGAGGGGGCGTTATGGCAGGCAAGGGATCTGACCATGAATATCCCCTATGACTATGCATTGTTTAAACGCTACAGTGTGAAAGATAAAGAGCGGCTATAACGCCGCTCTTTTTTATGTGCCAATGAATGCCAGTGCCACAGCTGTCAGTTTAGAAAAGTGCCACAGCTATCTGTGTAGAAAAAGTGCCGCAGCTATCAGCGCAGAAACAGTGCTGCTGAATCGTCGTTAAAATAAAAGGTATTCAGCAGCCACTTATCTTTTGGCTTGTAAAAAATAAAATGCCAGGTCATCAGGTGACGTTCAAATTTTTGCAAAAATATATATTTAACCAGAGTGTCACCGATCAGCTCTTTGGATACAAAATCGTAGCCTAAGGATTTGCCATAGTGTTGATCCATTACCGGCAGTTGCGAGCTGACATTATTCATCTGCGCGTTAAATTCCGCTTCTGAAAACATGACATAAGGTTTTAACAGGGCCAGGCCTTTGAGCATGGCGTTATTGCCGACATCGGTCATGACCGCTTCCGCCAGTTCTTTGGTTTTTTCTATTGATGCCAGCGATCTGGCTTCAGCGAAAGCCTGCAGTGGCAGCAGTGCGGAAAGGAAAAACAGGATTCTTATCATGGGGAGGTCTCTGCTGGAGTATTGGCCCGGAAATACGCCGGGAAGCGCTGCAGAGGAAATCGTCAGAACGAAGCGACAGAACGGCTACATGAGGTCAGCGATCCGGAGGGGTTGCTGCATTCCTTTGCCTGACGGAGGCTAATGCAGGCAGGCTTCAGGCACAATCGTCAGTATTGGACGCCGGAAGTATCTGGCCCGAAAGGACAGAAATGCGCTGTCCTTTCGGGGTACCGGCAGGTTTATTCCTTATCGGTGGTATTGTCTGTAACGTCAGGTGCGTTATTCATTTCCGCTGTTGTCGCTTTCGGCTGTTTGTTTTTCTGTTGCTTTGCCCAGCGGATCATCCACTCCTGCAACACATCCAGCGGCAGTGCTCCCTGGCTGAGAAGGGCGGAATGGAAACCGGCAAGATCAAAGCGGCTGCCAAGAATGTCTTTTACCTGCTGGCGAATCGACAGAATACGTAATTCACCCATCTTGTAAGAGGTGGCCTGCCCCGGCATCACCAGATAGCGGTTAACGGCCGCTTCGCTGTCAGCACGGGAAAACGGTGTATTTTCCAGGCGGAAATTAATCGCCTGTTCACGACTCCAGCCTTTGGCGTGCAGGCCGGTATCCAGTACCAGACGCATGGCGCGCCACAGTTCCATAATCAGGCGTCCGTATTCTTCTTCTGCCGATTCGTAAGCGCCCATTTCGGTGGCCAGTTTTTCGGCATACAAAGCCCAGCCTTCGCTGAAGGCGCTGTAACTGAGATTACGGCGGAAATCCGGCAGCTGTTCATTTTCCTGGGTCAGGGCAATCTGCATATGGTGACCCGGCAGGGCTTCATGGAAGGCAAGGGCCGCCAGACGGTAGCGTGGCAGGTCGTTCATACGCGCCGGATTGACGTAATAAATACCGGGACGGGTGCCGTCCATCGACGGTGACTCATAGAAAGCGATAGGGGCATTGCTCTGGCGATAGTCTTCCACCGCTTTAACCACGATAGGGCTGACCGGCAGGCGGGTAAAAAAGTAGGGCAGGCGTTCGGCCATCTGCCGCACTTTATTTTTCTGATAGCCAATAAATTCATCCCGTCCCTGCTGGTCGTCGGGGAAACGGTAGCTGCGTTCTTCCATCCACTGAAAAAAGTCGCGTAACTGCTGCTGACTGTTACTGCCTTCGGCCGGCTGATAGCCGAGGGCCGGCATCAGGGCAATGATTTCCTGCTGAATGCGGGTAACTTCGGTCAGCCCCAACTGGTGAATACGGTCGGCATCAAATTGGCTGTTGGTGTAATGCGCCAGCAGCAGCTGGTAGTAACGCAGGCCATCGGTCAGGTTAAGCGCTGCCTGATGCTGCGGTGCGCGTTGCTTCTGCTCGCGTACCAGTGCCAGCATATTGCGGTAGGCCGGTAATACATCCTGCAGCAGTGCTGAACGGGCTTTGCGCTCCAGTAACTTGCGGCTGGATGGGTACAGGTTCAGCTGGTCGAGCTTGCTGTTGAAGTCGGCCCACAGTGGTGAGGCGTCCGGGCCGTTATCAAAAGGAATGCCTTTGATAATGGCTTCCATACTGCTCTCGACGGCCGGGTAAACAAAGGCCGGCGGAATAATGCCGTCTTCTTCCGCAGCGCGGATATTCTCGCCCCAGCGCTTGAATAATGCCGGCACCGCTTCCAGCCGGCTGATGTAATCGCGGGCTTCGGGCACGCTGCTGATCGGGTGGTTATTGATTAATACATCCACCACCAGTGTATGCCAGCCGCCCATCTGGCTGAACGCGTACTGATGATGCTCAAACGGCACCATTAACAGGCTGAATTCCAGATCTGACAGCAGGGTGCGGTAGCTGGCCTGATGGTCGGCTGACAGCGCTTCTTCATCGATGGCGTGCAGGCGGCTGCGCAGGTCCTGATAAAACGCGACCTGCTGCTCCCGTGCCTCAGGAGAAATATCGTCCCAGTCAAACTGGCCGCTGATGCCCAGCTGGCTGCGCAGTACCGGGCTCTGTTCCACCGCAAACTGGTAATACTCATTAAACAACTCATCGGCAGCGGCGTTTGCCTGTTGTTGTTGCTCCTGACTGTAAACCGTTGCCTGAGTATCAGTATCTGGCTTTGGCAGCATGGCCTGGCAGCCAGCGAGAACGAGCAGACAGGAAAGAGTGACGGGGCGGAGTAACGAATGCTTCAACACGGTTTTGACTCTGAAAAATGGCGCGGCCGAGTGTAACAGCCACAAGGGCAGAGGTTAAAGAGGAGGGCGGAAGGGGAGCCTTAAAGGGCCGCTTTATTCACAGCATAGGGTGTGCCGTGTGCGCCGTGTTACTCTAACGCCGTATTTCAGAAAGGAGTAACCCATGCGCTGGTTGGTATTGTTAACAGGTTTGCTGGTGTCGCCGCTTTGGGCGCTGGATGCTTTTCCACAGGCGGGTCTGCTGGAAGACAAAACACAGGATGTCAGTAATTACCGTCTGGTTATTTCAGAACTGAAGCGCAATCAGGCCACCACCTATGGCGAGCATGAACGGCGTCTGAAAGGTACGCTCTGGCGCCGGGTCTGGGCGGTGGAAGACCGGGTGCTGCTGGATACAGTGATTAATCATTACACGCAGCAGCTGAACGACAGTCGGGTGATTTATCAATGCCGTGCCCTTGATTGCGGCAGCAACCCATTCTGGGCCAATGAAATATTTCATAACGCCCGTCTGGGCGGACGTGAACAGAATCAGTTTTATATGGTGGCGCTGAAAGAGCAGGAAGGGAGTAAGGAGAAAAAACTCTACGTTCTCTATGTTATCGAGCGTGGCTCAAAGCAGGTGATGGTGAATCTGGATGTGCTGACCACCCGCGATGCTGTGCAGGAAAGAGCGGATATGAATGTGCTGATTCAGCAGGCACTGGTCAGCAGTCATGGCTGGCTGCCGGGGCTGGTGGTCGAAAATGGCCAGATTAATGAACAGCAGAGCAGTGCGCTGATTGCTTATCTGAAAAATCTTACTCCGGGGATGAAACGCCGTTTATATCTGCTGGTCCATTGCTACGACGCCAGTCATATGAATGACAATATTCAGTGTTCGCAGCGTCTGGCCAAACAGCTGCGGCTGGCAACCTTTGACGGTCAGTATGAACTGAATATTGATGGTCATGGCGCACTGACGCCGGCACCGGATAACAGCCTGCAGCCGGCTTTACGTTTTATATTCTGGCCAGGGAGATAAGCATGAAAAAAACAGTAGCGCTGGCACTTGGCAGTGGTGCGGCCCGTGGTTACACCCATATCGGTGTGATTGATGCGCTGGAAGCGCGGGGTTATGACATCGTAATGGTGTCCGGTTGTTCGATGGGGGCGGTGGTCGGTGGTTTTTATTGCGCCGGTCAGCTGGATGTTTACCGTAACTGGGTGTGCGGTCTGAAATATCTGGATGTGCTGAAGCTGGTGGATCTGAGTCTGTTATCCGGTGGCGTTATCCGTGGCGACCGGGTGTTTAACATCATCAGTGAAATGCTCAACGGCCGTAACATTGAAGACCTGCCGATTCCCTTTACGGCGGTTGCCACCGATCTGACCAATAAAAAAGAAATCTGGTTTCAGCGTGGTTCGTTGCAGGATGCGGTGCGGGCATCGGCGGCTATTCCCAGTCTGCTGACCCCGGTGGCGAACAATGGCCGTATGCTGGTGGATGGCGCGGTGCTGAATCCGCTGCCGATTACACCCTGTGTGTCCGCCCATGCTGATTTTATTATTGCCGTGGATCTGAACGCTGAAGTGCCGGTACCGCAGGAGCTGGTTCACGATCCGGAAAGCGAGCGCAAAGAAAAGCAGGACTGGTTCAACACGCTGGTGGATAAGGCCAGTCAGTGGTTTGAAAACAAAAGCAATGCGCGCAAAGAAGCGAATGACAGCCTCGGCAAACTGGATATTCTGAACCAGGTGTTTGAGGTGATGTCAGCATCGCTGACTCAGTACAAAATCGCCGGTTACCCGCCGGATCTGCTGATCAAAATCCCGCTGAACTGCTGTGAGGTCTACGAGTTTTACCGCGCCGAAGAAATGATCGCGCTGGGACGGCATATTGCTGATCAGGCGCTGGATGCGTTCGAGGCCGGTAACAGCAGCCTGTATGGCCAGCGTATGGGCTGAAGGCTCTGGCGCAGACAGGCAATCGCATGGCGGAAAGATGCCCTGAGCCTTCAAAATAGGTAAACTAGCGCACTTTCTGCCCGATTCATCTCACAGAGCTTTTCTTTTATGGATTTACAGCATCACGCCGAATGTGCCGTTGATGAACTTAACACCCTGCAGGACGTGATCCGCTGGTCGGTCAGCCGTATGTCAGAGGCTGGTATTTACTATGGTCACGGCACTGATAATCCCTGGGATGAAGCTTTGTTACTGGTTACCCACGCCCTGCATCTGCCGTGGAATCTGGCCAACGAATGGCGCAACGCTCAGCTGACCCGGACAGAGCGTCAGGCGGCAATTGAGCTGATTCTTACCCGTATTGAACAGCGTGTACCGGCCCCTTATTTAACCGGCGTGGCCTGGTTCTGCAATCTGCCTTTTGTGGTGGATGAGCGGGTGCTTATTCCACGTTCGCCGATCGGTCAGATGATTGATCAGGGCTTTGCGCCCTGGTGGCAGGGCCATACGCTGGACGGTCAGCCGCAGCCACAGCGTATTATGGATCTGTGCACCGGCAGTGGTTGTATTGGTATCGCTATGGCGAAAAAATTCCCGCAGGCCGAGGTTGAGCTGCTCGATCTGTCGTTCGAGGCGCTGGAAGTTGCCGATGAAAATATTCAGCGTCACCAGCTGGAAGACAGGGTGATGGCACTGCAGTCGGATCTGTTTGCTGCCGCCAGCGGCAAATACGACCTGATTGTGTCCAATCCGCCCTATGTCGACGCTGACGATATGAGCTGCCTGCCGGAGGAATACCACCACGAGCCGGAACTGGCGCTGGCAGCCGGGGAAGATGGCCTCGATCTGGTGCGCATCATGTTAAAAGAAGCCCGCCAGTATCTGACCGATGATGGTTTGCTGGTGGTGGAAGTCGGTAACAGCTGGCCGGCTCTGGCCGCGGCGTATCCGCAGTTACCTTTTGTCTGGCCGGAGTTTGAACACGGCGGACACGGCGTGTTTGTGCTGCAGGCGCGCGACTTAGATCTACTGAATTAGATTTATTGAATTAATAGACGGCCGCCTGACCGGCCCTGAAATAAGAGACTGATTATGTCCGGAAATACCTTTGGCAAAAGTTTCACCGTGACCACCGCCGGTGAAAGTCATGGCCTGGCGCTGGTGGCTGTCGTTGATGGCTGCCCTCCGGGTATTGAACTGAGTGAAGCCGATCTGCAGCTTGATCTTGATCGCCGTAAGCCCGGCACCTCACGCTATACCACCCAGCGTCGTGAAGACGATGTGGTGAAAATCCTGTCCGGCGTGTTTGAAGGCAAAACCACGGGCACACCGATTGGCCTGCTGATCGAGAACACTGACCAGCGTTCGAAAGATTACGCCGACATCGCCAAGACCTTCCGTCCGGCCCATGCCGATTACGCCTACACGCAGAAGTACGGTTTCCGTGATTACCGTGGTGGTGGCCGTTCGTCAGCCCGCGAAACCGCAATGCGTGTGGCGGCGGGTGCTATTGCCAAGAAAGTGCTGGCAGCGAAAGGCATTCAGGTGCGTGGTTACTTAAGCCAGCTGGGGCCGATCAAAATCGAACAGTTCGATTGGGATCAGGTGGAGCAGAACCCGTTCTTCAGCCCGGATGCCTCTAAAGTGGCCGAAATGGAAACCTACATGAACGCGCTGCGTAAAGAAGGTAATTCTGTTGGTGCGAAAATATCTGTGGTGGCGACCGGTCTGTTCCCGGGCCTGGGTGAGCCGATTTTTGATCGTCTGGATGCCGAGCTGGCCCATGCGCTGATGAGCATCAATGCGGTAAAAGGCGTTGAAATTGGCGATGGCTTTGCCTGTGTTGAGCAGAAAGGCACCGAGCACCGTGATGAAATGACGCCGGAAGGTTTCTTAAGCAACCATGCCGGTGGTGTGCTGGGTGGTATCTCCACCGGTCAGGACATCATTGCTCATATCGCGCTGAAGCCGACCTCCAGCCTGATCATTCCGGGCCGTTCCATTGATTCTGATGGCAGCCCGATTGAAGTGATCACCAAAGGTCGTCACGACCCTTGTGTGGGCATCCGTGCCACGCCGATTGCCGAAGCGATGATGGCGATGGTGCTGTGTGATCATCTGCTGCGTCATCGTGGCCAGAATGCTGATGTGCACTGCACAACACCGGTGATTGCCGCTGAGGCAAAACAGTAAAATGAAGGGCCGGCTCTGCCGGCCCTTTTTTGTATAACCGCACTTCAGGCATGAGGCTGAGCGTTCAACGCCATGATGTCTTCCGCTTTGCCGTTTAAACGGCTCTCTTTCTTTTACGCCCTGTATTTCGCCCTGTTGGGTTGTATCGCTCCTTATTGGGGGTTATTTCTGCAGAACCGCAGTTTTAATCCGGAGCAGATCGGTCAGCTGATGGCCTGCTTCGGGCTGGTACGTATTCTGGCGCCGAACCTCTGGGCTTACTGGAGCCGTTATTTCCGTACGCCAATGCAGATGGTGCGCTGGGCCGGGATGCTGACCATGCTGTGCTTCTCGCTGATCTGGTGGGCTGACAGCTTTGTCAGCATGGCGGCGGTGATGATTCTGTACGGTTTTTTCTGGGCTGCCATGCTGCCACAGTACGAAGCCATGACATTACAGCACTGTGGCACACAGGCTGATATCTATGGCCGTATCCGTATGTGGGGCTCTATCGGTTTTGTGCTGGTGGTTTTGGGCGCAGGTTATTTATTCGAGTGGATTTCCGTTGGCTGGTTGCCGCTGCTGATGCTGAGCCTGATGGCGCTGATCGGTATTAACAGTCTGACCTTGCCGGAACCTGCCGAAGGGCATCCGCAGCCGGCGCCGTCAGGACAATTTTTAAATTTATTAAAATCACGTCCGGTGCAGGTGTTTATTCTGATGAATATTCTGCTGCAGATCAGTCATGGACCTTATTACACATTTTTCAGTATTTACCTTGAAAATCATGGATATAAACCAGCAGAGATCGGTTTGCTGTGGTCGCTTGGGGTTATTGCCGAAGTTTTTTTATTCTGGAAATTTCACCGATTGGTCAGCTTTTTCAGTTGGCGGACCTGGTGCGTATTAAGTTTATTAATTACAGCGGTACGCTGGACACTGATTGGCAGTCTGGTGGATTTCTGGGGCTGGCTGTTGCTGGCACAGCTGGGACATGCGTTCAGCTTCGCGGCTATGCATGCTGTTTCCATGCGTTATATTCAGCATTTATTTCCGCGACCACTGCAGGGGCGGGCACAGGCGATGTATTCCAGTGTCGGCTTTGGCATCGGCGGTGCGCTTGGCGCCTGGTTAAGCGGCAGCCTGTGGTTGTCTTTGGGTGGCAGTCAGGTCTTTTTTCTGGCTACACTGGCAGCGTTACTGGGGGCTTTTGTCGCCTGGAAAGGACTTGATGAGAAGGAATGCTGACGGCAATATTTTTTAACAGTACGCTATAAAAATAAATCATAGAACGACAGGGAATAAACAATGAAAATTAATGTCACTTTTGATCTTACGCCGGAAGAATTTCGACGGGTAATGGGACTGCCGGATGTACAGGAGTTCCAGAAAGAACTTTTTGCCAGCATGCTGGAAAAAATGAAATCCGGCGAAGACGGCTACGATGCCATGAGTTTGTATCAGCCAATGTTTAACGAAGGCATGAATGCAATGGGACAGTTTCAGAAAATGATGCTGAGCATGATGTCGGGTGCATCTTCTTCTGATAAAGAGAACAGTTAGAATTTAAAGTGAATGCTCTAGGGCAATTGGCGCCAGCCTTTGGCCTCATTGTTAAGTGCTTTAAAAATCGATCATGATAAAGGCTGATATTAATCAAGAAATTTATCGTTGAATGCGCCGCTGTCATTTAAGTGTAAGATAAAATGCCCTAGTATGGATTCACCCCAACTGCTATTAGACTTTTGAAGGAGCAAGACTATGCAAGAGAATATTCTTAATGCATTCGCAGAGCAGGCTAAAACCATGTACGCACCCATGGCAAAATTTAACAGTCTGTTTGTCGACAACATGGAAAAAATGACGGAGTTCCAACTGAACGCCATCAAATCGTATGCAGACCTGGGTCTGGAGCAGATGAAAAAAGCTGCTGAAGTGAAAGATGCAGAAAGCATGCGTTCTTTTACTGCTAACCAGGCGGAAACTGCTTCGGCACTGAACAAAAAAGTGATGGAAGATGCCAAGGCATTTTCTGACATGGCGATGGAATTCAAAACTCAGATCGAATCCATCATGGAAGAAGCCCGCTCAACTGCAGCGGCTACCACCACCACCGCTAAGCCAGCTGCTGCTAAACCTAAATCAGCTGCCTGATCTCGTCTGATGTCAGAGGCCACCTTCGGGTGGCCTTTTTTGCTCAATCGTTTCTGAATGCAGGTGATACATGAATATGCCAATGGAAAGCATAGAAACAGCCGTTAGTGATTTTTATGATATGGCCAGCCGGGCAGCCGAGCAGTACGGACGTCTGCTGGAAAAGGCGGTTAACCAGCCAACCACGGCTGATGACCCGGCAGCATCTGTGCTGACCGATTTCAGCGAAGCCTTCCGTGAGTTGGGCGAACACATGCTGGAGAACCCGGGCAAGCTGATGAGTTACCAGATGGATCTGCTGAAAAAACAGCAGGAACTGTATCAGCACACAGCTTTGCGCTTTTTAGGGAAAGACGCTGATCCGGTAGTCACACCGGATAAAAGCGATAAGCGCTTCAAAGATGCACAGTGGAGCGAGAATCCGCTGTTCGATTACATCAAACAACTCTATCTGTTGCAGGGCAATACCCTGATGCAGATGGTCAAAGATACCGACGGACTGAGCGAGCATGCGCACCAGAAAGTTGAGTATTTTGTTCGCCAGTACGTCAATGCCCTGGCGCCCACCAATTTTGCCGCACTGAACCCTGAGGTCATCCGTAAAACACTGGAAAGTGGTGGCGCCAATCTTTATGCCGGTATGGAACAGCTGGGTGAAGATCTGGAGGCCAGTGTAAAAGGGGCGCTGAACGTTGCCATGACTGACACCAGTGCGTTTCAGGTTGGCCGCAATCTGGCGACCACTCCTGGCAAAGTGGTGTATCAGAATGACCTGATTCAACTGATCCAGTACACACCAACAACGGAAAAAACGTATAAGCGTCCGCTGCTGGTTATTCCGCCATTTATTAACAAGTATTATATTCTTGATCTGCGCGAGAGTAATTCGTACCTGAAATGGCTGGTTGATCAGGGGCATACGGTGTTCTGTATTTCCTGGATTAATCCGGGGCCGTCGCTGCGTGATAAAGGGTTCGACAACTATATGCTCGAAGGCCCGATCGCGGCACTGGACGCCATTGAGCAGGCTACCGGTGAGAAAGAAGTTAACGCCATCGGTTATTGTCTGGGCGGTACTTTGCTGGCAGCCACGCTGGCTTACCTGAAGAAAAAGAAACAGGAGCCGATCAAGTCTGCAACCTTCCTGGCGACCCTGACTGATTTTTCCCAGCCGGGAGAGATTGGCGTCTTTATTAACGAGACGGCGATTGCGGCGCTGGAAAAACAGATGAATTTACTCGGGTATTACGACGGCCGGCAAATGGCTTTCAGTTTTAATACTCTGCGGGAAAATGATCTGTTCTGGTCGTTCTTTATTAACAACTATCTGAAAGGTGAGCGCCCGGCGGCCTTTGATCTGTTGTACTGGAATACCGACAGTACCAACCTGCCGGCGGCGATGCATTCTTTCTACCTGCGTAATATGTACCTGGAAAATAAACTGGTGCAGAAAAATGCACTGGAACTGGATGGCGAGAAAATCGATCTGAGTGCGATCAGCATTCCGACCTATTTCCTTTCTACCGCTCAGGATCATATTGCTCTGTGGCAGGGAACCTATAAAGGTCCGCTGCTGATGGGTGGTAAAAACCGCTTTGTGCTGGGTGGCTCAGGCCATATCGCCGGGGTTGTTAATCCTCCTTCAGCCAATAAATATGGCTACTGGACGAATGAAGCTCTGCCTCAGGATCCGGAAGAGTGGTACCGCAATGCAGAGCAGCATGAAGGTTCGTGGTGGCTTGACTGGCAGCAGTGGGCAACCGCTCAGGGCGGCTCTGAGCAGACCGACGCACGTGAGCCTGGAAGCGGTAAGCTCGGTATTATCGAAGATGCTCCGGGGCGTTATGTTAAACAACGCATCATTGATGTGCTGACTAAGTAATCAGCCCTGATTACTGGCTCACAAAAACGGCGCTTCGGCGCCGTTTTTGTTTTTCCATAATTCCGCTATGATGGCCGCAGCATTCAGTTGTAAGGATTTTGCGTGTCACAATTCGATCAGGAATCCATCGTCTACGGCGTGATCCGCCATATACCGGCTACCGATGAGTTCAGTGCCCGTCTTCACCGTCGCGCCAACTGGAGTGCCATTCAGTCATTGCCCTTAGGTGTTGATGATGACTGGTCACTGTTGTGCCGGGAAATGTTCTCCATGCCCGGTGATGATGTGTTCAGTGGCACTTACCACACTCAGCTGATTCACTTTGCCGCTTCCTATAAAGCGGTGGAGTATGAGTGGGAACAGTGGCTGCGTCAGTTCGAGGCTTTGCTGAAAAGCATGTACTGGGTGTCGGCAACCGTGCATCTGGAAACCGAGCTGTCCGGTAAGCACACTTTTAACTGGAACGCCGACCAGGGCCATGTGCCTTCAGATGCCGATCTGCGCATGAGCTGTGAGTGGGAGAGGGAGGCAGGTTTTGCCATCTGATTCCCTCCCGCCCGATGATCACAACTACGCCCGTACTTCTGATAGCGAAGAGGCTCCTTACGGTGAAGATGCACCGCAGGAAGGCGTTCTGGCAATTCCTTACCAACAGCTGAGTGCTGAGGCGCTGGACGGCATTCTGGAAGACTTTGTCTGCCGTGAAGGCACAGATTACGGCGATTACGACGTCAGCCTGGAAGATAAAAAAGCTCAGGTTAAAGCCCAGTTAGCTGATGGCAGTGCCATGCTTTTGTTTGACCCCGTCCAACAGACCTGCCACATTGAAATGACCCGCGTATTACGCAGTCATGGCTGGTCTGGTGGTGACTATGGACGACCTTAAACAGCAACAACTGAAACGACGCCTGCGCACGGCGATTGGCGAGATTGATGAGATGAAAGCCCAGTTGGCTGAAGTCCGCCGCTGCTGTGCTGAGCTGGCCGCCGCTATGCGCCAGATCCGCGAAGATGCTGAACAGGCCAAACTGGAAGCCGAGCGGCGTAAGCGCATCAAGCGCGTTGTCTGATCTTTCCGGCTCAGCCCTGAGCCAGTTCCGGCGGCAATTTGCGCCGCACCATATCCCGCAGTAAAAACCGTCCCGGCCATAAGGCTTCGGCCACATCCAGTGCCACAGGCAGCGGAGCCCCCAGCATCTGTTGTACCAGCAGCTCGGCACAGAGCGGAGCCGAAGCCAGCCCACGTGAACCATGACCGATATTCAGCCATAGCCCCGGATACTGCGGTGCTGCTTTGGCCGGAATGCGTTTGGCGTTACGCACCAGCCCGCTGAAGCGATGCACAAACCCGCGGCTCTCTGGCACCGCTCCGACCATGGGCAAATAATCGGGAGTGGTGCAGCGGAAGCCAACCCGGCCGCCGAGAATCAGCTTCATTCCCTGCTGCTTATTCAGATCCTGCCATTGCGGGCCGAAATCCGGCAGGTGATCAAGGTTGGTCTGATGGTCACTGTCACGCAGCTGAGTGTCATCATCCCGCAGGTTATAGGTTGCTCCCAGACACAGCCGGCCATTACGTGCTGGTGCCATATAGCTGCGGCCGCAGAGTACGGTATTCAGTGCAGGAGTCTGTGCTGGGTTTAAATAACTGAGCTGGCCGCGGATGCGCTTCAGTGGCAGATACGCCTCAGGCAGAAGGTTTGTGGCCGCATTGGCGCAGGCCAGTACCAGTTGGCTGCTTTGCAGGATGGTGCCGTCGCTGCACTGAATCTGCCAGCCCTGTGGGATTTTTTGCAGCGCGCTGACCTGACGTTGTCTGAAGCGGATATTCGTGTGTTGCAGCAGAATCCGGCATAAATCTGCCGGGCTGACCCAGCCTGCCTGTGGGAAAAACAGACCGCCGCTCTGTTGCGGGGCTCCGGCAATTTTTCCCGCCTGGGTCTGGTCCAGCGGCTGTACCAGAGCCTCGGGCAGGCTGCGGGTCTGGCTGAATTTCAGCTGGCGCTGGGCCTCTTTATCATCGTAAGCCAGCTGCAGCACGCCACATTGTGACCAGTAGGGGTTATCCGCGTCAGCGGCGCCTAAATAGCGGCGCATATAGGGCAGAGCATACTGAAAGGCGGCCAGATAAAAATCGGTATGAATGGCGTTGTCGCCGGCCGCGAGTTTTACATAGAGTCCGCCCTGAGGGTTGCCGGAGGCCTGCTGGGCAATGCCTGCCGCATCAATCACCTGTACCTTCAGACCACGCTCGGCCAGGGCTCTGGCGGTGGTGGCTCCGGCCAGTCCGGCGCCGATAACCACAACCTCTGCGTCATCGGCTTGTGTGTTCTGTTGCAGCAACCAGGGTTTGTGCAGAAAGCAGGGCGCCAGCTCCGGCCCCTGGCGGCGGTTAAAGCTGCCGGCCAGCATCTCGCGTTTACGGCCATAGCCGGGCACCCGTTTCACGTTAAAGCCTGCACCCAGCAGGCCACGGCGGACAATGCCTGCCGAGGTGAAGGTGGCGACCGTGGCGGGCTGTTCTCCCTGATATTGATCTGGCTGGCGCTGGCTTAAGCGGCGCATACCGCTGAATAATTCTTCTGACCACATTTGTGGATTTTTTGAGGGGGCAAAGCCATCCAGATACCAGGCATGCACCGGGCCGCTTAATTGCGGCAGAGCTTCTTCAACATCGGCAAAAATCAGCGTCAGGGATATACGTTCTTCCGGCCAGACCAGACGATGGAAACCGGCAACCGGCAACGGATACTGGGCAAACAGCTGGGCGCTCAGTTCACTGAGTTGCGGCCACAATGCCAGTGCCTGTTGCAGTTGGCTGAGCGTCAGCGGGAATTTTTCAATGCTGGTGAAATGCAGCCAGGCGCTGTCGTGTTTGTTGCTCTGGCGCCAGCTTTCCCAGGTCATCAGGAAATTCAGTCCGGTGCCGAATCCGGTTTCGACAATGCTGAAATCGCCCTGCCAGCCAGACCAGCGCTGTGGCAAACCGTTGTGCTGTAAAAAAACATAGCGGCTTTCTTCCAGACCGTTATCCACGGAAAAATACGGATCATCAAATTCACGGGAAACCGGCAGGCCGTCGTCATTCCACAGCAGGTCGGGTGCAGAGGGGGCCTGATTGTTGCTGGGAGTGTCAGGCGCCGGCTGATGGTTGGCCGGCTGGTCGGAAGAGATGGAAGACACAGATATTCTCAGAATGGGTGAGTATAAACGCCGCTATTTTACCGTCAGTACACTGCAGACAAAAAGCACAGCGCTCACGTATTATCCGCCCATGATAACCGAAATTTTCGCCATTATGGCGCCTGTGCTGGCCTGTGCCGCCATCGGCTTTTTCTGGGCGCGCCAGGGCTATGCGTTTGATCCGGAATTTATTTCCCGCCTGGTGCTGAATGTTGCAGCGCCCTGTCTGATGCTGTCGGTACTGGGCTCTGTTGAAATCGATATTGTGGCTTTTCAGCGCACCGCGCTGGCCTGTGTGCTGGTGGCCGCGTTGATGGCGGCTCTGGGCATCCTGGTTACGCGCCTTCTGGGTGATGATGTACGCGCTTATCTGCCATCTTTTGTCTTTCCTAATGTCGGTAATATGGGGTTGCCGGTATGCCTGCTGGCATTCGGGCAGGAGGGACTGGCACTGGCGCTGGCATTTTTTATGGTGCTGTCTGTTGCGCATTTTCCGGCCGGGATTTTGCTGGCAGGCGGACGTCAGGCCGGTGGTCTTGCCGGGCTGGCTAAAATGCCAATTTTATATGCCATTGTGATTGCATTGCTGTTGTTATGGGCGGATTGGACGTTACCGGCTGCGGTGCAGAATTCGGTGCGTTTAATCGGTGGTATGACGATTCCGTTAATGCTGATTACCCTGGGCGTTTCGTTGCAGCGTTTGCAGGTCCGGCAGTGGCGTCAGGCCCTGCTTTACAGCCTGTTACGGATATTTGGTGGTCTGGCAGTGGGGTTGCTGGTAGTGAGTATGCTGGATCTTTCCGGAACGGAAAAAGGTGTTGTGCTGTTGCAGGCATCCATGCCGGTTGCGGTGTTCAATTATTTATTTGCGGAGCGCTATCAGCGTGCTCCGGAAGCGGTGGCCGGAATGGTGGTGATGTCGACACTGCTCTCATTCATCACGATTCCGGCACTGCTCTGGTGGCTGCTTTAATCAGGCCTTACTGAGCTTCTGCCGCTTCCGCTTTATTGTCGTCGCTGATCACGCTGACCGATTCAATCAGGATGCTCTCGCGCGGAATATCGCGGGCGCCGGTTGGGCTGGTGGCGATGTTGTCGACCACATCCATGCCTTTCACGACTTTACCGAACACGGCATAACCGAAATCCCGCGCACCGTGATCGAGGAAACTGTTGTCTTTTACGTTGATAAAAAACTGGCTGGTGGCACTGTCGATAACGCTGGTACGTGCCATGGCGATACTGCCGCGGGTATTTTTCAGGCCGTTTTCTGCTTCATTTTTAATCGGTGGCAGTGTGGCTTTCTGGCGCATATCGGCACTGAAACCGCCACCCTGGATCATAAAGTCACGGATCACGCGGTGAAAAATGGTGCCGTCGTAGTGCTTGCTTTCAACATAGGTTAAAAAATTATCAACGCTGAGCGGTGCTTTGCTGCGGTCCAGTTCCAGCTCGATATCGCCGGCGCTGGTTTTCATCAGAACATGAACATTATCGGCGCTTTCTTCGGCCTGCAGACTCAGAGGTGCGAGCAGCACCGACAGGCTCAGGGCAGCACTTTGCAGGGTTGTTTTTATCAGACGTTGCATTAATGATCTCCGCAAGAAAAGTATCCGGTTTAGTACCGGAATTCGTTAAATGGTTCATATAGGGTCAGGCTTGTGGCTAAAGCTAAAGTAAGAATTGTATTTTGTGAAGGCTGTAAATGGGCTTTGCGTTCTGGCTGGTATGCGCAGGAACTGTTTTCGACCTTTCACGGCAAGCTTGCAGCCATCGAACTGGTGGTTGGCGACTCCGGGCAATTTCAGGTCTGGGCAAATGATCAGTGCCTGTGGGACCGTAAAGAGCAGGGCGGTTTCCCGGAAATTGCCGAATTGAAGCGCCTGCTGCGCGACTGCATTGCCCCGGAGGCGTCGCTGGGGCATTGCGATCTGGATAGTGTTGGAGATTAAACGCCCAGACAGCAATAAAACGGAAAACAATAAAAAAGGGAGCAAAGTGCTCCCTCTTTTATGACGGTGATTTTTATGACCAGCCGCTGCTGCGTTTGCCACGGATAGACGGCAGAATCAGACCAGCCAGAATACCGATAATGACCAGACCACCGCCGTACAGAATAAAGGTCTGCTGACGGTTATCCTGCAGCTGGGCATTTTCCGCGGTCAGGGCTTCTACCTGAATTTCCAGCTCCTGATTGCGCATGGTCAGTTTTTTCGATTTTTCATCCAGTGCCAGGGCATTGGCTGAGATACTTTTAATGCGTTCCAGTTCTTTTTCCAGATCGCTGTTCTCACGGCCAAGGCCGGAACGGTCGCTTTTCAGCTTCTCAACTTCGCTCTGGAATTCAGCGCGCTGGGTTTTTGTGGTTTCCAGTTCAGCTTTTACTTTTTCCAGTTCACGGTTGGCCAGGATTAATTTTTCTTTGGCAATGGGTTCCATTTCCAGAAAACGGGTCAGTACGTAACCTTCAACCCCTTTGTCGGTCTGTACTTTGGTGTAACCGGTTTCTGCATCTTCTTCGATAAATATCAGATGTTCACCGCTTGGTAACGCTTTCAGAATGCGGAATTCCTGGCTGGGGCCGGAGCGCAGTTGCAGCCACAGAGTGTCGGTAACGTAGCGTTTTTCAACGGCAGCAGCCGTGGCAGCAGTGGCCAGCAGGGAGAGGGCAATCAGAAATTTTTTCACAGCATATACCTTTTTATTTTTTCCGTTCAGGGAAGGACTTTACGGAACGGTTTAACCGTTACCTGCTGGTAAACACCAGCGCTGACATAAGGATCGGCATCGGCCCAGGCCTGAGCATCTGCAAGAGACGCAAACTCGGCCACTACCAAGCTGCCAGTGAAGCCGGCACTGCCAGGATCTTCGCTGTCGATGGCGGGGTGCGGGCCAGCAATCAGCAGACGGCCGGCGGCGGTTAAATCCTGCAGGCGCTGCAGGTGAGCCGGGCGTACTGACAGGCGTTTTTCCAGACTGTCAGGCACATCCTGACTGATAATGGCGTACCACATGCTTACTGCTCCTCTTTATTCATGTAGCGGTATAAAAACAGCGACTGACCGATAATAAACAGGACGGTCAGCCCCAGCAAACCGAAGAGTTTGAAGTCAACCCAGATATCTTCAGAGAAGGTGTAGGCGACGTATAAATTGGCGATACCACTTAAGACAAAAAAAGCCACCCAGGCGTAATTCAGTCGCGCCCAGATATCGGCAGGCAGGGTAACGGCCTGTTCCATCATGCGCTGCAGCAGGGATTTTTTCATAAACCACTGACTGCCGAGGAAGGCTGCAGCAAACAGCCAGTTAACGATGGTCGGCTTCCACATAATAAAGGCCTGATCGCGCAGCAACAGGGTCGCACCGCCAAGAATGACGACTAAGGCGAGGGTGACCAGGTGCATATTTTCCACCTTACCGGTGGTGGCGCGGATATAAAGAACCTGCAGAATCGTGGCCGGAATTAAAACGGCGGTGGCCAGCAGCATCGGCATTTCATTAAACAGGGTGATGTATTCGTCAGACAGATAAGGCGCCAATTGCCCGGTCAGCTCGGGAGCCCACTTATAAACCAGAAAGAAAAGGACGATGGGCAGGTAGTCGAGAAGTAACTTCATTCGCTTAGTGGCTTCAGTGTCATTACAATGGGGCGATTATGGCGTAACCAGGAGTGAGCGTCCACGTGAACTCAGAAATCGATCTTCATTGCCACAGCACCGCTTCCGACGGCAAATTACCGGCGGCTGAACTGGTTGCGCGGGCGGCGGAGCGCGGCGTAAAAACCCTGGCGATCACCGATCACGATACCGCCGAAGGCTATCGTCAGGGGCAGGCTGCAGCGCAGGAACTGGGCGTGCGGCTGATTCCCGGTATTGAGCTGTCCTGTATCTGGGGCGGTGTCACGATTCATATTGTTGGCCTTAATTTTGATCCTGAGTCGGCGGCTATGCGTGCCGCTGAGCAGTCTCAGACCGAAGCGCGCAGCAGTCGTTCCCAGCTGATTGCCGAACGGGTCGGCAAACGTCTTAAACACGATATTAATCTGCAGGAAGTGCAGGCCTATGCCGGTGGAGAATCGGTGGGGCGTCCGCATTTTGCCCAGTATCTGATTGATAAAGGGCTGGTGCCGTCAATGGCCGTTGCCTTTAATAAATACCTCGGTGCCGGTAAACCCGGTGATGTCAAAGCCAGCTGGCCGGAAATGGCCACCGTGGTGCAGTGGATTATTGCGGCCGGTGGTATCCCGGTAATGGCCCACGCGCATCTTTATAATATGACCCGCACCAAGCTGCGTGCCTGTCTGGCCGACTTTGTCGAGGCCGGTGGTCGTGGTCTGGAAGTGGCATATGGTCAGATGGATAACAACCAGCGCGGTCAGATGGCGGTGTTGGCGCGTGAATTTGAGTTGCTGGGTTCCTGCGGCAGCGATTTCCATGGTCCGAACCGCTTCGGACTTGATCTGGGCGTGATGCCGGCCTTTCCGGCGGATGTTACCCCTGTATGGCAGAGCTGGGCCTGATCGGGCACAGCATAATTCCCTGACATAGCGAATGCCGTTGTGCGTGGGTTAAGGAGCTTTAGTGAGCCAATTTTTCCAGATTCACCCTGATAATCCTCAGGCGCGGCTGATCAAGCAGGCCGCAGAAATTATCCGTAGTGGCGGCCTGGCTGTGATTCCGACCGATTGTGCCTATGCGCTGGCCTGTCGTATCGGCGATAAAAAAACCACCGACCGGGTACAGCGTTTACGGCAATTGCCGCCGAAGCATAATTTCACCCTGCTGTGCCGCGACCTGTCCGAGTTGTCACTGTTTGCCAAGGTGGATAACACCAAATACCGCATGCTCAAGGCGCACACGCCCGGTGCTTTTACCTTTATTCTTGAGGCCACACGCGAAGTGCCGCGCCTTTTGATGCATCCGAAAAAGCGCACCATCGGCATCCGTGTACCCAATAACCCGATTGCCATGGCACTGCTGGAAGAAATGAACGAACCGCTGATGACCACCTCGCTGATTATGCCTGGCGACGAACTGCCGTTGTCTGATCCTTACGATATCCGTCAGTCGCTGGAACATGAGCTGGAGCTGGTGATTGATGGCGGTCACTGTGGCTTTGAAGCCACCACCGTGATCGATATGACCGATGAAATACCGGTCGTGCTGCGTCAGGGCGTCGGTGACGCCAGCGATTTTCTCTGACCTGCGCCTCTGACCCACTGCTATTCGTGTTTAAGGAGACTGAAACGCGCCGCTAAAACCGGTATGATGGCGCGTTTTCAGATTCAGAATTTCACCAAGCAGGGCAGTATGAGCAAGCAGCGTGTATTAACCGGTATTACAACCACAGGCACCCCGCATCTGGGTAACTATGTTGGCGCTATCCGTCCGGCCATTGCCGCCAGCCAGGATCAGGCTAACGATACGTTTTATTTCCTCGCCGATTATCATGCCCTGATCAAGTGTCAGGACCCGGCGGCTGTGCACCAGTCGACCATGGAAATTGCCGCCACCTGGCTGGCTCTGGGTCTGGATACCGATAATTCTGTGTTCTATCGCCAGTCCGATATCCGTGAAATTCCGGAACTGAGCTGGATTCTGAACTGTGTCTGCGCCAAAGGCCTGATGAACCGCGCCCATGCTTATAAAGCTGCAGTGGATGCCAATCTGGCCGAAAACGAAGACGCCGACAAAGCCATCACCATGGGTCTGTTCAGCTACCCGGTATTAATGGCCGCCGATATTCTGATGTTTAACGCCAACAAAGTACCGGTCGGTAAAGATCAGATTCAGCACGTTGAGATGGCGCGCGATATCGCCGGCCGTTTTAACCATATTTACTGCAAAAAAGAGCCGTTACTGAGTCTGCCGGATTATCAGGTTGATGATCAGGTGTCGGTACTGCAGGGGCTGGACGGCCGTAAAATGAGTAAGAGCTACGGCAACACCATTCCGCTGTTTTTAACCGAGAAACAGCTGCAGAAGCACATCAACAAAATCAAAACCAACCTGCTGGAACCGGGTGAGCCAAAAGATCCGGATTCCTCTACCGTATTCCAGATCTGGCAGGCATTTGCCACACCAGAGCAGACTGCTGAAATGCGTCAGGCATTTGCTGAAGGTATTGGCTGGGGCGATGCCAAGAAGCAACTGTTTGCCCTGATCAACGCTGAAATCGGCGAAGCGCGTGAACGCTACAACGATCTGCTGGCACGTCCGGCCGATATCGAAGCCGAACTGCAGAAAGGTGCTGCCAAAGCCCGTGCCATCAGCCAGCCGCTGCTGGAGCGGGTACGTGAAGCCGTTGGCATCTTTAAGCTGGCCTGATATCTGTGAACGACAGCACTGAGAGGCATTCCCTGTGAGCAGCGTCGATCCGCAGAGGCGGGTGGTATCGGGCATGCGCCCGACCGGTCAGTTACATCTTGGGCATTATCATGGTGTGCTGAAAAACTGGGTAAAACTGCAGCATGAGTTTGAGTGCTTCTTTTTTATTGCTGACTGGCATGCGCTGAGCACCGATTACGAAACCGCCGCCGGTATCCGCCGCTCAAGCCGTAATCTGCTGATCGACTGGCTGGCTGCCGGTGTGAATCCCGGTTCGGCCACCCTGTTCGTACAGAGTCAGGTGCCGGAGCTGGCGGAACTGCATCTGCTGTTGTCGATGATTACGCCAACGTCCTGGCTGGAACGGGTGCCCGGCTACAAAGACCAGCAGGAAAAGCTGCAGGACAAAAATCTCAGCACCTACGGTTTTCTCGGTTATCCGCTGCTGCAGAGTGCCGATATTCTGGCTTACCGCGCCGGTCTGGTGCCGGTCGGTGGTGATCAGGAAGCGCATATTGAAATCGCGCGTGAAATTGCCCGCCGCTTTAATCATCTTTATGGCCGTGAACCGGGCTTTGAAGCCAACGCTGTGGCTGCGGTGAAAAAGCTGGGTAAAAAAGCCTCCGCGCTGTATCAGCAGATGCGCAGCGCTTATATCAGCCATGGTGATGTTGAAGCCCTGCAAACGGCGCAGGCGCTGGTGAAAGAACAAAGCAATCTGACACTGGCCGATAAAGAGCGGCTGTTGGGTTACCTCGAAGGTATTGGTAAAAGCATTCTGGCCGAACCGCGGGCGCTGCTGACCAGTGAAGCGCGCATGCCGGGCCTTGATGGTCAGAAAATGTCCAAGTCGTACAGCAATATGATCCCGCTGCGGGCCGAGCCCGACGACGTGGCGAAAAAAATCCGTACCATGCAGACCGACCCAGCGCGCATCCGCCTGAGTGATGCCGGAGATCCGGAAAAATGTCCGGTATGGCATTTCCACACGGTGTATTCCGATGAGGCGACCTGCGAGCGGGTGCAAACCAACTGCCGCAGCGCAGCCTGGGGTTGTCTTGAATGCAAACAGCCGGTGACCGATGCCATTATTGCGGAACAGGCTCCGATCCGTGAGCGTGCACAGCAGTTTGAGGAAAACCCGGAACTGCTGGCGCGTATTCTGGCCGAAGGCAGCGAGCGTGCGCGGGATGCCGTACGCAGTACTATGAGCGATGTGCGTGAAGTAATGGGGCTGGGTTATCGATGAGCACACAGGACGTCACCGGACATTCCTCAGAACCGGCCGCAGATGTGACTGGCGCGCCGCTGCCCGACCTGGCGAAAGCCAGCATACGGGTAAAGACCGGCCAGCAGGAAATGCCGTTTGCTCTGGTGCAGGGGCAGCCGATGACCCAGCTGCCACTGGATCTGTATATTCCGCCGGATGCGCTGGAAGTCATCCTTGAGCAGTTCGAAGGGCCGCTGGATTTACTGCTGTATCTGATCCGCAAGCAGAACCTCGACATTCTCGAAGTGAATGTCTCTGAGATTGTTGACCAGTACATCGAATACATCGACATGATGCAGGCCATGCAGCTGGAGCTGGCGGGTGAATATCTGGTGATGGCGGCGATGCTGGCGGAAATTAAAAGCCGAGTGCTGTTGCCACGTAACCGCGAAGATGGCAGTGACGAGGAAGAAGACGATCCGCGGGCGGAACTGCTGCGCCGTTTGCAGGAATATGAACGCTTTAAAACGGCTGCAGAAAACCTTGACGAATTGCCACGGCTGGAACGCGATATCTTCCTGCCGGAAGTGGATGCGCCCGACCGCATTCAGGAGCGGGTGCATCCGGAAGTGGAAATGCGTGAACTGATGCTGGCCTTTGCCGCAGTATTGCGCCGGGCTGAGCGTTTTGAGCATCACGAAATTCAGCGTGAGCAGCTGTCCACCCGTGAGCGGATGAGCGATGTATTGGCACGGTTGCAGAGCGGGCACTTTATGTCGTTCCGCGCCTTGTTTGATCCGAGTGAAGGCAAGCTGGGTGTGGTAGTGACCTTTCTGGCGATTCTTGAGCTGGTGAAAGAATCCTTGATCGACATTGTGCAGCAGGATACTTTCGGCCCGATTCATTTACGTGCCCGGGAGCACAGCGCCGCAGGGGCGCCCTCGTATCAGCAGGACGGAGAGCCGCAATGACGCAACCGCCGTTAAAAAACATTCTCGAAGCAGCGCTGATGGCGGCTGGCGGCCCGTTATCGCTGGAGCGTATGCAAAGTCTGTTTGATGAAGACCGTATTCCGTTACCGTCTGAATTGAAAGCCGCATTGACTGAACTGAAGCAGGATCTGCTCGGGCGCGGTATTGAACTGGTCGAAGTGGCTTCAGGCTATCGTTTGCAGGTACGCACTGAAGTTGCGCCTTGGGTGGCACGTCTGTGGGATGAACGGCCACAGCGTTATTCGCGCGCATTGCTGGAAACCCTGGCGTTGATTGCCTATCGCCAGCCCATTACCCGTGGCGACATCGAAGATGTGCGTGGCGTGGTGGTCAGCTCCAGCATTATGAAAACCCTGCTGGAGCGTGAATGGGTGCGGGTTGTAGGCTATCGTGATGTGCCGGGGCGGCCGTCGATGTACGCCACCACGCGCGAGTTTCTTGATTACTTTGGTTTAAAAAGTCTCGAAGACCTGCCCAGTCTGGGCGAAATCCGCGAGCTGGATGACGCCAACCGTAAGCTGGAGCTGGGCGATGATGCCGAAGCACGCAAAGAACCGGCGAAAGATTTTGAATTCCGCAGTGACGAAGAAGTGGCCCAGCGCGGCGCTGATGTACTGGCTGCCACCGAAGAAGATCTGGCAAAAGCGGCTGACATTGTCGCACGGGTAGAAAGTAATCTGTTCGCACGGGATGACGACGACGGCGACGAAGCGGATAATGACGGCGAACCGAAGAAGCGCAGCATTGGCGATCTGCTGCAGCGGCTGGAACAGAAAGCCGTTGAAGAAGAGCAGGCGGCTGCAGAATCAGCAGCGGCAGAGTCTGACACCGAAGAGCCTGATTCCGGAGAGCCTGAGCAGGCTGCAGAAGAGAGCGTGGACGAAGATACTGGCGTGCGCGAAGCAACAGAACATACACAAACTGATGGCGAAAAGTACGGCGATGACGCTGACGCTATTGCCGTTCAACGGACTCAGGATGTTCCGAGTTTATTTAACCAAACCCCTGACACGATGCGGCCGGATGCCCCTGACGCAGCTGCGGATGAAGAAGATCGATAAATTATGAATGAACGTATCCAAAAATTGCTGGCACTGGCTGGTGTGGCTTCCCGTCGTGAAGTTGAACGCTGGATCGGTGAAGGCCGTGTCAGTGTTAACGGCGTAACCGCCAAGCTCGGTGACCGTGCAAGCCGCTACGACGATGTGCGTGTCGATGGCCGCCAGATCAAACTGGAAGACGCCGGTCGCTCGCGCCGTGTGCTGGCCTATAACAAGCCGGTGGGTGAAGTCTGTACTCTGAAAGACCCGGAAGGCCGGCCAACGGTGTTTGACCATCTGCCGAAAACCAAAGGCGAGCGCTGGGTAAATATCGGCCGTCTGGACATCAATACCAGTGGTCTGTTGCTGTTCACTACCGATGGTGAACTGGCCAACAAGCTGATGCATCCGTCTTCCGGTGTTGACCGTGAATATGCGGTGCGTGTGCGCGGTGACGTCGATGAAGCAATGATCGAACGCCTCAAAGAAGGGGTGATGCTGGATGACGGCATCGCGCGTTTTACCGACGTGAAATTCTTTGATGGTGAAGGCCAGAACAAGTGGTTCCATGTGGTACTGATGGAAGGTAAAAACCGCGAAGTCCGCCGTCTGTGGGAGAGCCAGGGCATTGCCGTGAGCCGCCTTAAGCGTGTGCGATATGGCTGTATCTTTATGCCGTCTAATGTACCGGTTGGTACCTGGGTTGAACTTGGGCAGCGTGAAGTGAACGACCTGGCGGATCTGGTTGGCATCGAACGTAAGCAGACCAAACGCATGGTTGGCCGTGAGAAAGAGCAGTTCCAGCGAGTGGCCAAACGCCAGAAAATCCGCCAGCAGGCGACCGCGCGTAAAACGTCAGCGCCGAAACCGCGCCAGAAGAAGAAAATCGACTGAGCCGCTGTATTCGCTGTATTGCTCAGCCATAAAAAAGCCGCTCATTGAGCGGCTTTTTTATGCTTTACGAATTTACAACAGGCTCTTTGATGCCGGTGTATCCAGCTCGTCATCGGTATCACATACCACCCGGTTACGACCGCTGTGTTTCGCCTGATACAGCGCTTTGTCGGCGCGTTGTACCAGCGAGTCCATGCTGTCTTCTATCATCAGCGTGGCACAGCCGATGCTGGTGGTGACCTGCAACCGTCCTTTATCGTTGCTGAAATCCAGAGCACTGATACTCATACGGATGCGTTCGGCAATGCGTAATGCACCGGCGTGTTCGGCATTGCTGAGCATGATCAGAAACTCTTCGCCGCCATAGCGGAAGCACATATCGGTCTGGCGGATACAACCGGTAATGCAGCCGACGGCTTCCTTCAGTACCTTGTCACCCATACTGTGACCGAATTCATCGTTGACCAGTTTAAAGTGGTCCAGATCCAGCATCAGGATTGAAAGTTGCTGGCCGTGGCGTTTGGTCAGCTCGATTTCCCGCTGCAGGGTTTTATCCAGTGCTACGCGGTTGCCGGCGCCGGTCAGCGGGTCGCGGAAAGCGGCGGCCAGAGCTTCGTGGTAGCGCAGCGCGTTACGCATCGGATAAACCAGTGTGGTCAGCAAACCTTCGAGATTGGCCAGTTCATGCTCACGAAAGCGGGTCGAACGGTGAAACACCAGATCGCCCATATAATCCTGCTGCGTCTGCAGCCGATAGCTGGCGCTGTGCACACTGTTGCGGCCATAGCTCAGCAGCAGGTTGTGGGCGTTATGGCTGAAGCTGATGCCGTCGACCAGTACCGCTTGCTGGATTTCCTCAAAGAAAATTTCCAGCAGTTGCGACAGTTCTAATGTTGTCTGCAGTTTGCCTGACAGCTTCAGCAGCACTTCCGGGCGTATATCGGGCTTCGGTGCCAGATCTCCGATACTGGAAACGATCTTGTCGTCCTGGAGTTCTGCCCGGCCGTTGCTGTGTAACGGACTGACCATGAGTTACCTCGTACAGGTAAATGATTCCTGATCAGTGGAAAGCTATTTCTGTGCCAGTATTTCAAGAGATTATTTTCCCTTAAAAAACAATGAATTAGGTTCGATCTCTGTGGGTGAGTGGCAGGATGTTGGCAATTTGACAAAAGGTCATACTGATTTTTTGCCAATAAAATGACTGCTTGATCAGAGAATAATGACAAAAACCGGACAAAAGCTGTGCAGGTCTGATCTGTTATTGGCAGAAATAGATAATAAAGTGATCAGATTTAGGAAGAAGGTAGGAAGTTTACCGGGTCAGCGGCAGAGGTATGCCGCTGACACTTGCCGCTGACTACAGTCGCCGATCAGGGGTTAAACAAGCTGGTCGACCACTTTCTCCAGACGCGCAACGGCACCGTCGATATCGTGCAGCTTATCGAGCCCGAACAGGCCGATGCGGAATGAACGGTAATCGTCACCTTCATCGCACATCAGCGGCACGCCGGCGGCGGCCTGTAAGCCTAAGGCGGCAAACTTTTTACCGTTCTGCAGTTCGGTGTCGCTGGTGTAACTGACCACCACGCCCGGTGCTTTAAAACCTTCGGCGGCGACACTGTGTATGCCTTTGCTTTCCAGCATCTGGCGCACGCGTTTGCCCAGGGCCAGCTGCTCGTCCCGCACTTTGTCAAAACCGTAGGCTTTGGTTTCCAGCATGGTGTCGCGGAATCTGGCCAGGGCATCGGTCGGCATGGTGGCGTGGTAGGCATGACCACCGTTTTCGTAGGCCTGCATGATCATATGCCATTGTTTCAGGTTGGCGGCAAAGCTGGTGCTGGTGGTGGTTGCCATCACATCCAGTGCAGCCTGATTCATCATGATTAATGCGGCGCAGGGGGAGGAGCTCCAGCCTTTCTGCGGGGCGCTGATCAAAATATCGACGCCCACGGCTTTCATATCGACCCACAGGGTGCCGGAGGCAACGCAGTCGAGTACCAGTAAACCGCCCACCGAATGCACGGCATCGGCGACGGCTTTGAGGTAATCGTCCGGCAGAATCATGCCGGACGCAGTTTCGACGTGGGGCGCGAAGACGACATCCGGCTTTTCTTCTTTAATTGTGGCGACGACTTCGTCGACCGGTGCCGGCGCAAAGGGCGCAGGAGTCTGGGAGCTGTCGGTGCGGCGCGCTTTTAATACCGTGCTGGAGGCCGGAATATTGCCCATGTCAAAAATCTGGGTCCAGCGGTAACTGAACCAGCCATTGCGGATTACCAGCGTCTTTTTATCCTGAGCGAACTGGCGCGCCACGGCTTCCATACCATAGGTACCACCACCGGGAACGATGGCCACCGCATCGGCGTTATAAACCGACTTCAGGGTCGCGGAAATATCGTTCATAACGCCCTGAAAACGTTTGGACATATGGTTCAGAGAGCGGTCGGTAAATACCACGGAATATTCGAGCAGGCCTTCGGGATCGGGGGTGGGAAGTAAGCCAGCCATACGGTGTGCCTCCTGCGCATCTGCGCTCTGATCAATCGGTAATATCTGACGGATTGGACAGGAAAAGCACGGTGGGGTAAAGAGCAGGTTGGGCAAAAACCGCAGGGGTGAGCGGGAAAAACCGTACCCGCTGTAGCAACAGTAGTACTAAACAGTGTTACTAAACTGTGACTACAGTGCTGCGCGGGCACGCGATAGCGGATTATTTTTTCGGTTGTGCGTCCAGACTCTGGCCATGGGTGCCAATGGATTCCGGACTCATCAGATGCAGGTAGAGTGGCATGATGGTATCGGCTTCCGGCACTTTGCTCGGATGCTCGGCCGGGTAAGCAGCGGCGCGCATGCTGGTGCGGGTGCCGCCGGGATTAATACAGTTAACGCGGATGTTGCTGGTGTTTTCCAGTTCCTGCGCCATAACCTGCATTAAGCCTTCGGTGGCAAACTTGGAGACCGAATAGGCTCCCCAGTAAGCACGGCCTTCGCGGCCAACACTGCTGGTGGTGAAAATAACCGAAGCATCCGCCGGCGCCTTACGCAGCAGAGGCAGCAGGTGTTTCATCAGTGCGAACTGACCGTTAACGTTAATCTGCATCACCTTCTGCCAGGTATTCCAGTCGTAGTTTTCCAGACTGGTGCGCTGGCCGAGAACGCCGGCATTGAGCAGTACACCATCGAGATGGCCGAAGTTTTCGTCAATCAGTTCGGCCAGCTGGCGGAAAGGCTCTTCGTCATGCTGTTCCAGATCGAAGGGCAGCACGGCGGCCTGTGGCAGGTTTTCGGCCTCGATCAGATCGTAGGTATCGTTCAGCGCTTCCTGGGTGCGGCCCAGCAGTAAAACGGTGGCTCCGGCCCGGGCATAGGTGAGGGCGGCCGTCCGGCCGATGCCGTAGCCGGCGCCGGTTACCAGAATAGTGCGGCCTGTCAGTGAGTTCGGGGCGGTTTCCATCGGTCTACCTTTTTTCTGTATATAGGGTTGTTGTTAATGGCGCGTGGCCGTATCAGGTTCCGGGCTTTATCCGTGGCTGGCCTGCAATAAACTCAGCAGATCCAGCGGCTGATGAATCAGCCGGTCGGCCTGCCAGTTGTCAGGGTGATCACCGGCTTCGATATAACCGAAAGTGGCGGCAACACTGAGCATGCCGGCGGCGCGGGCGGCGTCGATATCGCGGATATGGTCGCCGACATACCAGCAATCAGTGGCTTGCAATCCAAGATCGGCGGCGGCTTTTAGTAATGGCTCGGGGTGCGGTTTGGACTTTGTGACATCATCCGGGCACACCACCACATCGCCTGTAATAGCGAGTTTTGCCAGCAGGGCTTCGGTATACAGCCGTGGCTTATTGGTCACGATTCCCCAGCGGATATTCTGCTGCTCAAGGCTGGCAATCACTTCTGCGAAGCCGGGAAAGTAACCACTCAGCAGGCCGATATTCTGCAGATAACGGTCGAGAATCTGTTGCCGCTGGTCGAGAAATTCCTGCGCTGCGTTGGCCAGATCACGTCCGGCATGGTCCGGGTGATCAAAGGTCAGGCGGGTCAGTGCGGCGCCACCGTTGGATACCTGCTCGCGGATGGTTTCATCGGCCAGCAGCGGTTTACCCAGCTCTTTGCGCAGGCCGTTTACTACGTCATAAAAATCCGGCGCGGTGTCGACCAGCGTGCCATCCAGATCAAACAGGATGGCTTTGGGGCGGCTCAGGCTCATACGGCGCTGTCCGGTTTACGCGTTGCCATCAGGTAATTAACGCTGACGTCGTTGTCTTTCAGTTTGTAGATTTTGGTCAGCGGGTTATAGACCATGCCGGTCATATGCTGCACTTCCAGCCCCACGTTACGGCACCAGCGGGTCAGCTCGCTGGGCTTGATGAATTTGTGGTAATCGTGGGTGCCGGCCGGCAGCAGGCGCATCAGATATTCGGCGCCGAGAATGGCAAAGGCATAGGCTTTCGGGTTGCGGTTAATGGTGGAGAAAAACACCTGGCCGCCCGGTTTTACCAGCTGATAGCAGGCGCGGATAATGGATTCCGGGTCCGGTACGTGTTCCAGCATTTCCAGGCAGGTGACCACGTCAAAGCTTTCCGGCTGCTGTGCCGCCAGCTCTTCCACCGGAATGCACTGATAACTGACCTTTACGCCGGATTCCAGCGCGTGCAGTTTGGCGGTGTTGAGGTTGGCTTCGCCCATATCAATACCGGTCACCGCGGCACCGCGGCTGGCCATGCCTTCACTCAGAATGCCGCCGCCACAGCCGACGTCGAGCACGGTTTTGCCGGCCAGTGGCGCATAGCGGTCGATGTAATTGGTGCGCAGCGGGTTGATGTCGTGTAGCGGTTTGAACTCGCTTTCCAGATCCCACCAGCGCGAGGCGAGGGCTTCGAATTTGGCGATTTCGGCGCGATCAACGTTCTGTGTCTGTTCCATGCTCGGCTCCTGCAAAAAGTAATTCGTTGGTTCAGGACTGGCGGATACGGTCAGCCCACTGGCGGGCGTTGTGCTGTATCTGTTGTTCGTCCAGGGTGGTCAGCTCGCCCTTGTTCAGCAGCAGTTTACCGGCGACCCAGACATGGCTGGTGGCGCGGCTGCTGTCGGTGTAAACCAGCTGGGAAATCGGGTCGTACAGTGGCTGCTGCGCCAGTTGTGACAGATCCACCGCCTGCAGATCGGCCCATTTGCCGGGGGTCAGCGAGCCGGTCTGATCGTCCAGTCCCAGTGCTTTGGCGCCACCCAGGGTCGCCATATACAGCGCCTGTGCGGCAGGGACGGCGGCAGCGTCGCCGGCGACGGCTTTGGCCAGCATGGCCGCGGTTTTCATCTCGCCCTGAATATTCAGATCGTTGTTGCTGGCGGCACCGTCGGTGCCGAGGGCGACATTAATCCGGCTGCTCAGCAGCTGTGCCGATGGGCAGAAACCGGAGGCCAGTTTCAGGTTGGATTCCGGGCAGTGCACAACCGAGGCGCCGCTATGTTGCAGGACGCTGATGTCTTCAGCGCTGATCTGGGTCATGTGTACACAGCTTACGCGCTCGGTCATAAAGCCCAGTTCGGCCAGACGCTCGGTTGGCCGGCAGCCAAACTGCTCGATGCTCTGTGCCACTTCAAAGGCGGTTTCCTGCAGATGGATCTGGATCGGCATATCCAGCTGGTCGGCCAGTGTGGTGATTTCCTGCAGTGGGCCGTTGGAAACGGTGTAAGGCGCGTGTGGGCCCAGACCCAGAGTCAGCAATGACTGATGTTTGTAAGTGTCGCGCACGGCCAGTGCTTTCTTGATGTACTCGTCGGCGTTCTGGGCAAAATTGGTGGGGAAATCCAGTACCGGGGTAAAGCTGACGTTACGGATACCGGCTTCGAGGGCGCTTTCCACCCCCGAGCCCGGATAAAAATACATATCGGCATAGGTCGTGGTGCCGCACTTCAGCATCTCGGCGATGGCCAGGCGGGTACCGTCACGCACGAAGGCGTCATCCACCCAGCGTCCTTCGGCCGGCCAGATATGTTCCTGCAACCAGGTCATCAAGGCCAGATCATCGGCCATACCGCGAAACAGCGACATCGCCGCATGGCCGTGAGCGTTTACATACCCGGGGAGTAACACGTGGTCAGGCAGGTCGAGGGTTTCGGTGGCCTCGTGGCTGACGGCTGCCTGATCCTGCACGGCGAGAATCCGTCCATCTTTAATAAACACCGCCTGATGATGCAGCAGGCTGGCAGCGTTGCTGGTCTGGCTGCCGCTCTGGTGATTACTCATCGGGATTACCCAGCGGGCGTTAATTCTCAGGTCGGCCTGCATGTCTCGGCTCTCTTTCCGTACGCATAAAGGCCAGCATTATAAACGCGCAGGCTTCTCCCGTCTCGCGTTCAGGCTGTTACCGGACTCGCTAGGTATCTTGTTGATTTATGGTATGATTCGGCACTTTATTGGCAGCCTTGTCCGGACGGTGTCAGCACAGAGCCTTGTGCATCCGGGGAGGTGGTCAACAACAAGGACAGAATCACCTGAAAATGACCATAAAAGGGTGATCCGCAGAACACGGGCCGAGTATCTATGGGTGAGTTAGCCAAAGAAGTTCTTCCGATTAACATTGAAGACGAGCTGCAGCAGTCTTATCTCGATTACGCCATGAGCGTGATCGTGGGACGCGCACTGCCGGATGTACGCGATGGCCTTAAGCCCGTACACCGTCGTGTACTGCACGCGATGAACGTGCTCGGTAACGACTGGAACAAGCCTTACAAAAAATCGGCGCGTGTGGTCGGTGACGTAATCGGTAAATACCACCCACACGGTGACTCTGCGGTGTATGACACCATCGTGCGGATGGCGCAGGACTTCTCCATGCGTTACACACTGGTCGATGGCCAGGGTAACTTCGGTTCGGTCGACGGCGACTCTGCGGCGGCGATGCGTTATACCGAAGTGCGGATGAAAAAGATCAGCCATGACATTCTGGCTGATATCGATAAAGAAACCGTCGACTGGGTGCCTAACTACGACGGCACCGAACAGATTCCGGCGGTGATGCCGACCCGTATCCCGAACCTGCTGGTCAACGGTTCGTCCGGTATTGCGGTGGGTATGGCGACCAATATTCCGCCACACAACCTCACCGAAGTTCTGAACGGCTGTCTGGCGCTGATTGATAATCCGGAACTGGATGTCGATGCGCTGATGGAATATATCCCGGGACCGGATTTCCCGACCGGTGCTTTTATTAATGGCCGTGATGGCATTGTTGAAGCTTACCGTACAGGCCGTGGCCGTATTTATCTGCGTGCACGTCATCATTTTGAAGAAGATGAGCGCAACGGCAAAGTATCGATTATTTTCACCGAGATCCCGTATCAGGTGAACAAAGCCCGTCTGATCGAAAAGATCGCCGAGCTGGTTAAAGAGAAGAAGCTGGAAGGCATCACCGAACTGCGCGATGAGTCGGATAAAGACGGTATGCGTATTGTGGTTGAACTGCGTCGTGGTGAAATGCCGGAAGTGGTGCTTAACAACCTGTTTGCCCAGACCCAGCTGCAGGGCGTGTTCGGTATTAATACCGTGGCGCTGGTTGATGGTCAGCCAAAAATCCTGAACCTGAAGCAACTGCTTGAAGCCTTCGTTAAACACCGCCGTGAAGTGGTGACCCGCCGTACTATCTACGATCTGCGCAAGGCGCGTGAACGTGGTCACCTGCTGGAAGGTCTGGCGCTGGCACTGGCCAACATTGATCCGGTGATTGAGCTGATCAAAAAGTCTCCGACGGCTGCAGAAGCGAAAGAAAATCTGATTGCCACGCCGTGGGCGCCGGGTGATGTGCTGGATATGCTGGAACGTGCCGGCCCGGATGCCTGCCGTCCGGATGATCTGCCGGAAGAATACGGTTTCCGCGATGGTAATTACTATCTGTCACCGGCTCAGGCACAGGCGATTCTGGATCTGCGTCTGCAGAAACTGACCGGCCTTGAGCACGAAAAACTGATTGAAGAATATCAGCTGAAACTGACCGAAATTGCTGAATATCTGGAAATTCTGGGCAGCGCCGATCGCCTGATGCAGGTGATCCGCGAAGAGCTGGAAGCGGTGCGTGAAGAATACGGCGATGCCCGTAAGACCGAAATCATGGCGGTTAAGCGCGATCTGACCATGGCCGATCTGATTCCGGAAGAAACGCTGGTACTGACCCTGTCGCACGGTGGTTATGCCAAGACTCAGCCGATGGATGCCTACCAGGCGCAGAAGCGTGGTGGCAAAGGTAAGTCGGCAACCTCTGTTAAAGATGAAGACTTTATTGAGCGCCTGCTGGTGGTCAACAGCCACGACACCGTGTTGTGCTTTACCGATGCCGGTAAGGTGTACTGGCTGACCGTATACGATATTCCGCAGGCCAGCCGTAATGCCAAAGGCCGTCCGATTGTGAACGTGCTGAATATGTCGGAAGAAGGCGAGCGCATTACCGCTATTCTGCCGGTCACAGAATACAGCGAAGACCGTTATGTATTTATGGTGACGGCACGCGGTACCGTGAAGAAAACCACGCTGGATCAGTTCAGCCGTCCGCGTTCCTCGGGTTTGATTGCCTGTGAACTGGACGAAGGCGATCATCTGGTGGGTGTCGCGATCACCGATGGCAGCAAAGACATTCTGATGCTGTCCGATGCCGGTAAAGCGGTACGCTTTAAAGAGTCTGATGTGCGTGCCATGGGCCGTACTGCACGAGGTGTACGCGGTATCAAACTGGGCGATGGTCAGCGTGTTATCTCGCTGATTATTCCGGAAGAAGGCGGCACTATCCTGACCGCTTCTCAGCGTGGTTACGGTAAGCGCACCGAAGTGACCGAATTCCCGACCAAAGGCCGCGGCACCCAGGGTGTTATCGCCATGGTCACCAGCGACCGTAACGGCCCGCTGGTCGGTGCGGTGCAGGTGTTTGACGGTGATGAAGTCATGCTGATCAGCGATCAGGGCACACTGGTCCGTACCCGGGTGAATGAGGTCTCGGTACTGGGTCGTAATACTCAGGGTGTGACCCTGATTAAAGTATCCGAGAAAGAAAAACTGGTTGGCGTTGAGCGTATCTGTGATGCCGAAGAAGACGAAGAGTCAGTACTGGAAGGTGAAGTCGTTGCTGAGCAGGATTCTGCTGTTGTGGCTGATGATGCTCAGTCAGGTGACTCTGATGTGGGTGCTGAGGAAGAATAAGTTCAATGGGCATGGATTCCGCATATAGTGTTAATAGTGTTAGCAGTGACGAAATAGATCTGTTTGACCTGATCGATGACATTAAAGAGAAATGGTATTGGCTGGTTGGCACCGTCCTACTGTCTCTTTGTCTGGCGTTGGTTTATGCGTATACAACCACGCCGGTTTATCAGACCGAGGTAGTGTACAAAGAGGTGTCTGATGTTGATCTGCTGCCACTTAATCAGCCACGACTACAGGGGATTTTTTCTTTAAGTCGCGAAAAGGCTTTTAAAGAAGTAAGGGCGCTTGCGCGCTCCGGTAATAGTAAACGAGCTTTTTATAATCAGCTGCTTGCTGAAAATAATGCAGAGTTATCAGCATTGGTTTACGAGGAAAAACTGACAGAAGAGCAAAACTTTGTATTGTTTTCTGAGCGTTTTACCTATGCTGATCCGGGCGCAAAAGAGACGGATGTGTTGCTGCGGATTCAGTTTGAATTAAGCGATCCTCAGTGGGCGACGCAGCTGTTGAATCGTTACAGTGATTTTATTCTGCAACGTTATCTCGACGAGGTACGCAATACGCTTGAACTAACCAGAGATGCCAGGCTTGAAGCCCTGGAGCTTGAGGCGGATGGCTTACGCACAAAGTATCTGGCTCAGAAAAATCAGCGCATGCTTATGCTGGAAGAAGCCTCTTCTATTTCCGCTTCCATTAAGCAAAAAATGCCGTTTTATTCAGGCAATAATAACGCTTTGCTGGGCTCTCAGCCGCCATTGTTTATGATGGGGCAAACGGTTATTAATTCTGAACTGTCGCAGATCCGCAGCCGTGCTGAACATGGTGAAGATGCCTATATCAGCGGATTACCAGAGTTGAACTGGAAAATTCAGAATCTGAAAAAGGCAGAGGTCAGCTGGGATAAAGTCCGCTTTGTGCAGCTGGACCAGTCGGCTGTCTTGCCGTTAAAACCGGTTAAACCACGTAAGGTAATGATTGTTGCCTTGGCGGGTGTTGCGGGTGGTATGGCAGGCGTTGTGTTTGCTTTATTAGCGGCGGCTCAGGCTCGCCGCAGAAATTCTGAGAGAGGTCGTCGCGCCGCCTTGCAGGGATGCTGATCATCCCGCTGATGGTAGGGTAACGAAAACTCTGAGTGTTCTTTTTCCGGTGCGGCTTTAACAAAGCCGCGCCTTTTTGTTATCAGTGAGTTCAAAGCAAAATGAGTCGAGCATATAACTTCTGTGCGGGGCCTGCGGCATTGCCAATGGCGGTTCTGGAACGTGCCCGTGAGGAAATTGCGGACTGGCATGGCAAGGGCCTGTCGATCATGGAAATGAGCCACCGCAGCAAAGAGTTTGTTGGTGTGGCAGCACAGGCCGAGCAGGATTTGCGTGATCTGATGGCCATTCCTGCGAATTACAAAGTTTTGTTTATGCAGGGCGGGGCGCACAGTCAGTTCAGCATGGTGCCGATGAACCTGCTGCGTGGCGGTAAAAAGGCCGACTATATTGTTACCGGTCAGTGGTCGAAAAAAGCCGTTGGCGAAGCCAAACGCTACGCTGATGTACACATTGCCGCGACCACCGAAGGCAATAATTTCACCTCCGTTCCGGCTCAGCACGAACTGAATCTTAGCCCTGATGCAGCTTATGTTCATTACTGCCCGAACGAAACCATTGGTGGCGTTAAATTCGATTACATTCCGGACGTCGGTGACAAAGTACTGGTAGCGGATTACTCGTCTGCTATTTTGTCCGAGCCGATTGATGTATCGAAATTCGGTCTGATTTACGCCGGTGCCCAAAAAAACATTGGCCCTGCCGGTCTGTGTGTGGTGATCGTACGTGAAGATCTGCTGGGTGACACTCTGCCGGGCACGCCAACCATGTTTGATTACAAGGTGTGTGCGGATAACGATTCTATGTACAACACCCCTCCGACTTACAGCTGGTATCTGGCTGGTCTGGTTTTCCAGTGGCTGAAAGCTCAGGGCGGTGTTGAGGCTATTAGTGTGGTGAATAACCGCAAAGCAGCCAAGCTGTATGATTACATCGATAACAGCGGCTTCTACGCCAACCCTGTGGTCAAAAATAACCGCTCCATCATGAACGTACCTTTCACCCTGGCCGATGCGTCGCTGGATAAAACCTTCCTGGCGGAAAGCGAAGCGGCTGGTCTGCTGAATCTGGCCGGTCACCGCAGCGTCGGTGGTATGCGCGCCTCTATTTATAACGCCGTATCGGAGCAGGCGGTTGATGCCCTGATCGGCTTTATGGGTGATTTCGCCAAGCGTCACGGTTAAGCGACGCTGGCTTGCAGATCATGGCTAAACAGACAGAAAACGGCAGAACACTATGAGCGAAGCACAAGAGCTGGATCAGCTGCGTCAGCAGATTGATTCACTGGATCAGCAGATTCAGGACCTGATTAACCAGCGCGCCCACTGCGCTCAGCAGGTGGCAGAGGTTAAGCAGAAATACGCATCGCCCGGCGAGCTTGTGGTGTTTTACCGGCCTGAGCGTGAAGCTCAGGTGCTGCGTAAAGTGATGGAGCGTAATCAGGGGCCGTTGCCGGATGAGGCCATGGCGCGTCTGTTCCGCGAAATCATGTCGCAGTGTCTGGCGCTGGAAGAGCCGCTGCAGGTGGCTTATTTAGGGCCGGAAGGTACCTTCACCCAGCAGGCGGCGGTGAAACATTTTGGTCATGCGGTGCAGTGCCGCGGTCAGGTGTCGATTGCCGATGTATTCCGCGAAGTGGAAAGCGGCGCGGCTAACTACGGTGTGGTGCCGGTGGAAAATTCCACCGAGGGCGTGGTAACTCATACCCTCGACAGCTTCTTCGATTCCAATCTGCAGATCTGTGGCGAAGTAACGCTGCGCATTCATCATCACCTGCTGGTAAAAGCCGATGCTGAGCCGGTAGAACGCATTTATTCCCATGCCCAGTCGCTGGGGCAGTGCCGCCGCTGGCTGGATCAGAATTACCCTAATGTTGAGCGCATTGCCGTCAGCTCCAATGCCGAAGCGGCACGTCGCGCCAGCAAAGAAGCCAATGCGGCGGCCATCGCCAGTGAAGCGGCGGCGGAGTTGTATCAGCTCCGGATTCAGGCAGCCAATATTGAAGACCGCCCGGATAACACCACGCGTTTCCTGATTATTGGCCGTCAGGCAACCACGCCGAGCGGCGATGATAAAACCTCGGTACTGGTATCCAGCCGCAACCAGCCTGGTGCGCTGTATCAGGTACTGGAACCGTTTCATAAGGCCGGTATCAGCCTGACCCGGATTGAAACCCGTCCGGCGCGCAGCGGTACCTGGAATTACGTATTTTTTATCGATTTTGAAGGTCACCGCCACGACGCAAGTATCGCGCCGTTAATTGATGATCTGCGCCACGTCGCGCTGGATTTCAAATGGCTGGGTTCCTATCCGAAAGCCGTGCTGTAAGCCGGCTTTTCTTCCCTATTAACGCATTGTAAGGCAGGCACTATGGCAGTCGATTTTCAGCAGCTGGCAGTGGAAGGCGTTCGTGGCCTGATGCCCTATCAGCCGGGTAAACCTATTGATGAACTGGCGCGCGAGCTCGGCCTGAAAGAAGCCGACATTGTTAAGCTCGCCAGTAACGAAAACCCAATGGGCCCAAGCCCGAAAGCGCTGGCGGCGATTCAGGCGGAACTGGCGGATCTGACCCGTTACCCCGATGGCGCCGGTTTTGAGCTGAAAAAAGCCCTGTGCAATACACTGAGCAGCGATGCTTATCAGGTTGCGCCAGAGCAGATCACTCTGGGGAACGGCTCCAGCGATATTCTCGATTTTATTACCCGTGTTTTTGTGAATGACGGCGATGAGATCGTGGTGTCACAGCACGCCTTTGCCATTTATGAGCTGGTCGCACGCATGGTTGGCGCCCGTACCCTGGCGGCACCGGCGAAAGATTTTGGCCACGACCTCGACGCCATGCTGGCACTGATCGGTGATAAAACCCGCATCGTATTTATTACCAATCCGAATAACCCGACCGGCACCTGGCTGACAAAAGACGAGCTGACCGCCTTCCTCGATAAGGTGCCGGAGCGCGTGCTGGTGCTGCTCGACGAAGCCTATTTTGAATACGTTGATGAAGCCGAATACCCCGATGGTATTCAGCTGCTGAGCCGTTATCCGAATCTGGTCGTTACCCGTACCTTCTCCAAGGCCTATGGGCTGGCGTCGCTGCGCGTGGGTTATGGTATTTCCAGCCCGCAGATTGCCGATTTACTCAACCGTGTGCGTCCGCCGTTTAACGTTGATTCCTTTGCGCTGGCTGCCGCAGCGGCGGCGTTGTCTGATGACGATTATGTGGCACAGAGTGTGGCGGCGAATAAAGCCGGTATGCAGCAACTGACCGCAGCGTTTGATGCGCTGGGGCTTAGTTTTATTCCATCGGTTGGTAACTTTATTGCCTTCCGTGTGCCGGACGCTATGGGTGCGATGGATGTGTACAAGCAGCTGCTGGCAAAAGGTGTGATTGTGCGCCCGGTGGCTAACTACGAGATGCCGCAATATCTGCGCGTTTCTATTGGAACCCAGGCCGAAAATGCCACCTTTATCAATGCTTTGACCGCGGTGTTGTCTTGAGCAGAAAAGCGACGTTGTTTATTCCCCGGGTTGCCGTTATCGGTCTCGGTCTGATCGGCTGTTCCTGGGTGAAGGGCTTGCGCGTGCGCGGCTGTGTGGGTCAGGTTGCCGGTTTCGACCGCAATCTGGATTCGATGCAGCAGGCGCTGGACGTAGGCCTGATTGATGAATTCAGCAGCGATATCACCGAGGTGGTGCGCGCCGCAGATCTGGTGATTATTTCGGTGCCGATTCTGGCCGTGCGTCAGGTGCTGCAGGATATTGCAGCGGCCATTGGTGACGCTACTGTGCTGACCGATGTTGGCTCGGTGAAAGGCTCGGTGGCCGGTGATGTCGAGGCGGTGTTTGGTGCTGACTTCGGTCGCTTTGTGCTGGGCCATCCGATTGCCGGCTCCGAGCGCAGCGGGGTGAGCGCCGCCGATGAAAATCTGTATGTGCGCCATAAAGTCATTATCACTCCGCAACCGCATACCGATCAGGCGGCTTTGCGTCTGGTGCGTGCCGCCTGGCAGGCGGTGGGCGCGGATGTTGAGGATATGGCGGTCAGTCATCACGATGAAGTGCTGGCGGCGACCAGTCATCTGCCGCATCTGCTGGCCTATTCGCTGGTCGATACCCTGGCCAACAGCCACGAAAACAAAGAAATCTTTAACTATGCCGCCGGCGGCTTCCGCGATTTTACCCGCATCGCTGCCAGCAGCCCGGTGATGTGGCGCGATATTTTTTCCGCCAATAAAGAGCAGATTCTGAAAACCCTGGATCTGTTTCAGCACGACCTGAATTTTTTACGCAGCGCGATCGAGCAGGAAGACACCACCACGGTGATGGGGGTGCTGACCCGTGCTAAAGTGGCGCGCGACCATTTTTCTAAAATACTCGCCCGCAGGGCCTACGTTGAACCTATGAAAACCGCATCTGTTACTTATATTGCATCACCTGCCGGTTCGCTGAGCGGCAGTTTCCGTGTTCCCGGAGATAAATCCATTTCCCACCGTTCCATCATGCTGGGCTCGCTGGCGGAAGGCACGACCGAAGTCAGTGGCTTCCTTGAAGGGGAAGACAGCCTGGCAACGCTGCAGGCATTCCGTGATATGGGCGTGGTGATCGAAGGTCCGCACCGTGGCCGGGTAACCATTCATGGTGTTGGTCTGCACGGTCTGCAGCCACCACCGAATGCGCTGTATCTGGGTAATTCAGGTACCTCAATGCGTCTGCTGGCGGGCTTAATGGCCGGTCAGAATTTTGATGTGGAAATGAGCGGCGATGAGTCGCTGTCCAAGCGTCCGATGGGCCGTGTAGCTGATCCACTGAAGCTGATGGGTGCAGTGGTGGAAACCGCCGAAGCCGGTCGTCCGCCAATCAAAGTGCATGGTGCCGGTAAACTGAAAGGCATTCACTACGATCTGCCGATGGCCAGTGCCCAGGTAAAAAGCTGTGTACTGCTGGCCGGCCTGTACGCCGAAGGCGAAACCTCGGTGACGGAACCTGCGCCAACCCGCGATCATACCGAGCGTATGCTGAAAGGCTTTGGTTATGACGTAAAGGTTGATGGCAGCACGGTAACGCTGCAGTCCGGCGGCAAACTGACCGCAACCAGCATTGACGTGCCGGCGGATATCTCATCGGCAGCCTTCTTTATGGTCGCCGCGAGCATTGCCGAAGGTTCCGATATCACCCTCGAACACGTGGGCATTAACCCGACCCGTATTGGTGTAATCAATATCCTGCGCGCCATGGGCGGCAATATTGAGGTGCTGAACGAGCGCGAAGTGGGCGGTGAGCCAGTGGCGGATATCCGTATCCGCAGCGCACAGTTAAAAGGTATTCATATTCCGGAAGATCAGGTGCCGCTGGCCATCGATGAATTCCCGGCGCTGTTTATTGCCGCGGCCTGTGCCGAAGGCGAAACCGTTCTGACCGGTGCAGAAGAATTGCGGGTAAAAGAAAGTGACCGTATTCAGGCCATGGTCGATGGTCTGATCACTCTGGGTGTGGATGCCAAAGGCACCGAAGACGGGGCTGTCATCCAAGGAATGGGAGCAACCGGCCGTTTTGGTGGTGGCGAAATTGTTACTCATCACGATCACCGTATTGCCATGAGTTTTGCCATTGCTTCCTTGCGTGCCGCCGAGCCGATCATCGTTCTTGACTGCGCCAACGTAGCAACCTCATTCCCGGATTTTGTCGGCCTGGCCAATAATGCCGGTCTGCAACTGGATATGATCAGCAAGCCTGCTGCCGAATAAAGGAGTTTTGATGAACCTGTCCGCTGCCCCTGTAATTACAATCGATGGCCCGTCCGGTGCCGGTAAAGGCACCGTGTGTGCCCGTCTGGCGCAGGAGCTGAACTGGCAGCTGCTCGACAGCGGTGCGCTGTACCGTATTACCGGCCTGGCTGCGAACCGCAAAGGCCTTGCGCTGGATGATGAAGCCGCGGTTGCTGCGGTCGCCGGTAGTCTGGATGTGCGTTTTGAGCCAACCCCTGTCGGTGTGCGGGTTATCCTGGAAGGGGATGACGTGACCGATTCAATCCGTACCGAAGAAGTCGGCAGCCTGGCTTCTCAGGTGGCGGCATTACCGGCGGTGCGGGATGCATTACTGCAGCGCCAGCGTGATTTCCGCACAGCACCGGGTGTTATTGCCGACGGCCGCGATATGGGCACGGTGGTTTTTCCGGATGCACCGGTCAAGGTATTCCTCACCGCCAGTGCCGAAGAACGTGGCCAGCGCCGTTACAAGCAGTTGCTTGAAAAGGGATTTAGTGCTAGTTTACCCGCCCTTATCGAAGACATCCGAGCTCGCGATGAGCGTGACAGCAACCGTTCTGTCGCCCCATTGAAGCCCGCGCAAGATGCTGTACTGATCGACAGCACCTCAATGAGCATTGAGGAAGTATGCGATCAGGTAATGAATCTTGTCCGTACTACTGGACTGATCTGAGATGAAACCGGTGCGTTAGCCGGCTCTGTCCCCGCGGCGGGAAAATGAGAAAACGCACAGGTTTTTATGTTTGACTAACCCCGAATGTCTGGCCATTTGGTACGCGTTGTCTTCCATTAATTACCCCACGGAAGCGCGCCTTAACGAGATAGGTACATACTCATGAGCATGAGCGAAAGCTTTGCAGAATTATTTGAAGAATCCCTTAAAGAACTGGACATGCAGCCAGGTTCCATCGTTACCGGTACTGTTGTCGATATCGACAGCGATTGGGTTACCGTTAACTCTGGCCTGAAATCTGAAGCTGTTATCCCACGCAGCCAGTTCCTGAATGAAAAAGGCGAGCTGGAAGTTGCTATCGGCGACACCACTCAGGTATCCCTGGAAGCCGTTGAAGATGGTTTCGGTGAAACCCGCCTGTCTCGTGAAAAAGCGAAACGCGCAGAAAGCTGGATTGAGCTGGAAAAAGCCTTCGAAGCTGACGAAATGGTTATGGGTATCATCAATGGTAAAGTCAAAGGTGGCTTCACTGTTGATCTGAAGAACATCCGTGCCTTCCTGCCAGGTTCTCTGGTTGACGTACGTCCGGTACGCGACACTCTGCACCTGGAAGGCAAAGAGCTGGAATTCAAAGTTATCAAGCTGGATGCCAAGCGTAACAACGTAGTTGTATCCCGTCGTGCCGTTCTGGAAGCTGCTAACAGCCAGGAACGCGAAGAACTGCTGGCTAACCTGCAGGAAGGTCAGTCTGTTAAAGGTATCGTTAAGAACCTGACCGACTACGGTGCTTTCGTAGATCTGGGCGGTGTTGACGGCCTGCTGCACATCACTGACATGGCGTGGAAGCGCATCAAGCACCCAAGCGAAATCGTTGCTGTTGGCGATGAAATCGACGTTAAAGTGCTGAAGTTCGACCGTGAGCGCAACCGCGTTTCTCTGGGTCTGAAGCAGCTGGGTGATGATCCATGGGTGAATATCAACGAGCGTTACCCAGAGCACGCCCGTGTTAAAGCACGCGTAACTAACCTGACTGACTACGGCTGTTTCGCCGAGCTGGAAGAGGGTGTTGAAGGTCTGGTTCACGTATCCGAAATGGATTGGACCAACAAAAACATCCACCCAAGCAAAGTGGTTCAGGATGGTGACGAAATCGAAGTTATGGTTCTGGACATCGACGAAGAACGTCGT
>NZ_DDCJ01000083.1:0-6053 GCF_002335285.1 Thalassolituus sp. UBA2009 | reverse complement strand
GGCCGCCAATCTGGAAGATGACACCCCGGAAGAGCTGAAGAAACAGCGTCTGCAGATTCTGCAGGCCCGTATCGTGCAGCATGCGCAGCAGATCAGCCGCCGCATGGTAGGCCGTGAAGAAACCATTCTGGTTACCGGCGTATCACGTAAAGATCCGGGCGAATTACAGGGCCGTACCGAAAACAACCGGGTGGTGAACTTCAAGGCCGACGATCACAGCCTGATCGGCAAATTCGTTAAAGTCAGCATCGAAGATGCGTACCCGAACAGTTTGCGTGGCATCCTGCTCAATCCAGAGTTAGCCTACTAACCTCATTCGTGATTTATGTGGCCAGGTCAGAGCCGGGCCACATAAACAAAAGCCCACAGAGAGAGTTCTCATTGACCCGCAAAGATACTGAGCAACCAGAATCCATTGAACCTGTCCAGTCTGCCGAGGCTGAAGCAGCCACACCAAACCGCCACAGCACCAGCTTTGCACTGGAACCTGATGATGCACAGCGTCTGGCCAATCTGTGCGGCCATTTTGACAGCCATATCGAGCAGATTGCCGACCACTTCGAGCTGGAAATCTACAACCGCGGTAATAAATTCACCATCGAAGGCAAGGTAAAACTGGCACAGCGTGCCGCCCTGCTGATTCAGCGCCTGTACCGCGAAACCGCCAATGGCACGCCAATCACACCGGATCTGATCCATCTGTTGCTGCAGGAAGACGGCAGCGAACAGGCCGCCGGACGCAAAGCCAAATCCGATTACGACAGCCGCACCATTAAAACGCCACAGGCCATCATCAAGCCGCGCGGTCCGCACCAGCTCGATTACCTGCAGCGTGTACGTGAGTTTGATATCAACTTCGGCGTGGGCCCGGCCGGTACCGGTAAAACCTTCCTCGCCGTTGCCGCCGCCGTCGAAGCACTGCAGCGTGACGAAGTAAAACGTATTCTGCTGGTACGTCCTGCGGTTGAAGCCGGTGAAAAACTGGGCTTCCTGCCCGGCGATCTGGCACAGAAAATCGACCCTTATCTGCGCCCGCTGTACGACGCACTCTATGAAATGCTGGGCTTTGAACAGGTTGCCCGCCTGCTGGAACGCAATGTGATTGAAATTGCACCGCTGGCCTATATGCGTGGCCGTACCCTCAGCCACTCGTTTGTGATCCTCGACGAATCGCAGAACACCACCAAAGAACAGATGAAGATGTTCCTCACCCGTGTTGGCTTTGGCTCCAAAGCGGTGATCACCGGTGACGTTACTCAGGTCGACCTGCCACGTGGCGTCTACTCCGGCCTGAAGCACGGTCTGGAAGTGCTCGATGGCGTTCCCGGTATTGGCATTACCCGCTTTACCAACGCCGACGTGGTTCGCCATCCGCTGGTACAGCGGATCGTTGATGCCTATGACCGTTTCGACGAAAAAGAAAAGCAGGCCGACGAAGAACGTAAGGCCGCCCGTCTGGCTGCAAAGCAGAACGACGAGGATGCGGTATGAACCTGTTGCTTGATGTGCAGCTTGCCGACGAGCTGGAAGGCTACCAGGCCTGGCTGCCCGGCGAAGAACAGCTGCAACTCTGGGCAAGCGCCGCGCTGAGCGGCCGCACCGATTTCGCCGAGCCGGAACTGACGATTCGCCTGGTCGCAGAAGAAGAAAGCCAGGAACTGAACAACGAGTACCGTGGCAAAGACAAACCCACCAATGTGCTGTCTTTCCCTTTTGAAGCGCCACCGCAGGTACCGATCGAACTGTTGGGCGATCTGATCGTCTGCGCTCAGGTGGTACAGCAGGAAAGTGAAGAACAGCGTAAAGCCGCCGAAGCCCACTGGGCCCACATGGTCGTGCATGGCTGCTTGCATTTGCTGGGGTACGACCATATAAAGGACGACGAAGCAGAAGTTATGGAAGACCTGGAACGCCAGATTATGGCCGGACTGGGATTCCCTGATCCTTATCCAGATGAGGCACCATGAGCGAAGACCGATCGGGCCAGCATCGTAGCTGGCTGGAAAGACTGACTGATTTATTCTCCGACGACCCGCAAAGCCGTCAGGACATCAAGGTTATTGTGCGCGAGGCTGCCGAGCGCAGCATTGTCGATAACGAAACCCTCAATATTCTCGAAGGCGCTCTGCAGGTATCTGAAATGCAGGTGCGGGACATTATGATTCCGCGCTCGCAGATGACTTCCATCAACGTCAACGATTCGCTCAAAGATTATCTGCCGCAGATCATCGAATCTGCGCATTCACGTTTCCCGGTGATGGGTGAAGGCCAGGACGAAGTGCTGGGCATTATGCTGGCGAAAGACCTGCTGCCATTAATCCTTAACGAAAATCGTGAAGAATTCCGCCTGAAAGAGGTGTTACGCCCAACAACCTTCGTTCCGGAAAGCAAACGCCTGAACGTGCTGCTGCGTGAATTTCGTGCGACCCGCAATCATATGGCGATTGTGGTCGATGAATTTGGCGGAGTTGCCGGTCTGGTTACCATCGAAGACGTACTTGAACAAATTGTCGGTGACATTGAAGACGAACACGACTTCGATGAAGAAGACAGCATGATCAAAGAAGTGGAAGACGGTATCACCATGGTCAAAGCCCTGACCCCGGTGGACGATTTCAACGAACACTTCAGTGCACGTTTTCCGGACGACGAATTCGATACCATTGGCGGCATTGTGGTACATCACTTTGGCCGGGTGCCGGAATGCAATGAAAGCATCCGCATCGAACAATGGCAGTTCAAGGTGGTCAACGGTACCAGCCGACAGATCAATCTGCTGGAAGTAACGCCCATCGACGCCGGCTGAGCCGGCGCATTAACCCTCACACATCTCATAATCAGGTAAAGCTATGGCAGGCTGGGCTGCGCGGGCGTTGTTATTGTTGGCGGGTGCGCTGTTTCCACTCGCCCTGGCTCCCCTTTTCTGGTGGCCGCTTGGCCTGTTAAGTATTGCGGTGTTCGTGCATTTTCTGTTGCAGACGGACAATGCACGTTCTGCCTTTGCCACCGCCTGGTGGTTCAGCCTGGGAAAATTCTCGGTCGGCATTTCCTGGATTTACGTCAGCATGCATGACCATGGCGGAACGCCTGCACTGCTCGCCGTGCTGATGATCGGCCTGTTTGCCGCCTTTCTAGCCACCTTCCCCGGTTTCTGGTTTGCCCTGCGCCAGCGCTTTCTCGGTCAGAGTCTGGCCTGGCTGACGATTCCGGTATTCTGGTTTCTGCACGAATGGTTCCGCAGCTGGTTTATGACCGGCTTCCCCTGGCTGTTTGCCGGTGATGCTCACCTCGGCACCTGGCTGTCCGGCTGGGCGCCGGTATTCGGCAGCTACGGATTATCTTTTATCTGTGTACTGACCGTGACCGCGCTCTACCGTTTCTGGCAGACACATCAGCCGGCTTTCCTGCTGGTGCTGCTGTTGTGGCCTGCTGGCCTGCTGTTACAGCAGCAGGACTGGACCCATAAAACCGGTGAGCTGAAAGTCAGCGCCGTACAGGGCAATATTCCTCAGGATCAGAAATGGCAGCGTGAGTGGATCAGTCCCACCATCAATGCCTATTTCCAGCAGACCAGCGAACACTGGGACAGTGATCTGATTCTGTGGCCGGAAACCGCCATGACGCTGCTGCTCGATCAGTTCCAGCCTTATATGGATGATATGGCGATTGAGGCACAGGAAACCGGCACTACAGTGATTACCGGCATTCCCTACCGCTATCCCCGTAGCCACGAACTGGCCGGACAGTTTCATAACAGCGTGATCGCCTTTGGCAACGGCGAAGGCATCTACCACAAGCAGAATCTGGTGCCGTTCGGTGAGTATGTTCCCCTGCAGGCGCTGATTCGCGGGCTGATTCCGTTTTTTGATCTGGATATGTCCAGCTTCCTGCACGGGCCTGCCAATCAGCCCCTGCTGAAAGTCGGCAAGCATTCAGAAGGCACAGAAGAGCTGTATCTGATTGCACCCTATATCTGCTACGAAATTGCCTACCCACAGCTGGTCAGCCGTATGGCACAGGATGCCGATTTTCTGATTACCGTCAGCAACGATGCCTGGTTCGGCGACTCTCTGGGGCCGAAACAGCATATGGCGCTGGCGCAGATGCGCGCGCTGGAAACCGGACGCTGGCTGCTGCGTTCGACCAATACCGGCATTACCGCACTGGTCGATAACAAAGGCCGGATGATGTCACGCTTACCCTATGAACAGCGGGCAACCCTGACCGGAACCGCAGAAATGCGTCAGGGCAAAACGCCTTATATGATCTGGGAGTTGTGGCCGCTGTATATCCTGAGCCTGCTGATTATCAGCGCAGCCCTGGTGGCTGCGCCGTTCAGGCAGAACCCGTGAGATGGCGCAGGCTGATGATATTGCGCCCATTGTGGAGCGGTGAACGCAATAATCTCGGCTGCTCCGGGATGTTATTCAGGTGCTCACGTAACGGTTTAGTCAGGGTATCGATGTACTGCTGGTATTGCTGAATCATCTCATCCAGCCGGTAATCCCCCTGCTGGGTGCGCATCAGCATCTGCACCTGATGATCCAGATGAGCACGCACATCAATCTGTTCAAACAATTTCTGGGTCAGCAAGCTGCGGATGCGGCGGGAGCTGGTTGATGAGGCCTGCAGTACCAGATTGCCGGTTGCTGTCATAATAGTGTCGATCATCTCCACTTCCAGATCAGCCAGTTCACTCATCGGCACTCCCTCGTTCAGCCCCTGATACATACGCTGTACCAGCTGCGGAATAACCGCATCCTCCGGGCTTCCTCCGGAGCGCTCACGTTTCTCCAGCGCCAGGCGAATAGCCGTCGGAATTGCGCGGTTAAATAATTCCAGACCGGCCAGCAACAGTTCACCGCCCAGCTCCAGCTCCGGTATGCGGTACAGATTATCAAGGAAATCCAGGCCCATATCACGGCGCACATCACCGACCCGGATACCTGAACCCTGCACACTGCGTACAGCGTTCATACGCCCTAAGGTACGTAGTGCCATGCGTAAGGAAGTACGATCAACGTCAAGGAACTCTGCCAGCTGACGTTCAGGTGGCAACTTCTCACCGGCCCGCAGATCGCCGGTAAAAATAAGGGAAATCAACAGATCAGCTATCTGATCCGGTAGGGTTTTGCTCATTATTATTATACTTATCTATTAGTGAGTCATTCATACGCCAGCTTCAGCCGGATGACCCAGTCTGGCGAAAATCCGGCAACGGTGCAATAGCCTGTATCCCATGTAACTGACCAGATCTTTACTTGCGCATTTGCAGATCCTGAACTAGCATTGGATTATCCAATTTGAGAAGTGCACACTCTCAGAGCTTCAGCCGCCACCTACGGGTCTGGCGGCTTTTTTATGCCCGCCATTCGCGGCCGGATTTAGCCGGAAGTTATACCAGCACTTTAGGTACAATAAGCACAAATTTCTGAACTGAAGATCACTATGGCCAAGCTGCTGTTCCGCCTCAATGGCGTTAATGAAGATGAAGCAGAAGATGTCCGCACCCTGCTGCAGGATGCCGGAATAGAATTTTACGAAACCGACGAAGGCCGCTGGCGTATTTCTGTGGCCGCCATCTGGCTTCGCCACAATGACGACTATGAACAGGCGCGCGGTTTACTTGATCAGTATCAGCAGGAACGTCTGCAGCGTATACGCAGCGAATATGAACAGCAACAACAGGAAGGCAACACCCAGAGCATGCTGCAGCGCTGGCTGGAGCAACCCGCAGAGCTGATTATGACGCTGATTGCGGTACTTCTGGTTCTGGGCCTGACCCTGTGGCCGTTTCTGTCACTGGGTCAGTGATAAGAGCCTATCAGCCCAGACGGGCGCAAACAGCATCGAGAATTGGCTGGTTAGCTGCGGGGAATTCAAACTCAGCCAGGCGGGTAAAAGGCAGCCAGCGTACTTCCTGACCTTCCGCACCGTGAGCCAGCAAGGCGGAATTCATATCCGCCTCGACCCAATACACATCCAGCAGCACGCTTTTATCCGGATAATCGAAAGGGATCTGCAGCAGCGGTGACATAGACTGCTCCGTCACA
>NZ_DDCJ01000070.1:11215-11826 GCF_002335285.1 Thalassolituus sp. UBA2009 | reverse complement strand
ACCCTCGATTTCTCTGACATGGATACAGAGGACGAAGGCAAAATTAAGGACGATGATGAGTCCTGGGCCAATGCCCTGCTGAATGACGATGACGACAGCATCCGGCAGATGAAAGAAGAGAAAGTTACTTCCTCACGCCTGAAACTGAGCGGCAACGACGAATTCAACTTCGACCTGCCACCACCGGAAGAAGATGACTTCCACGGTTTCCTCGATGACGAAGACGATACCGATCAGCACCACAACCGGAATGACTTCACCCTCGGCGGTGATGATGGCCTGCAAACCGAAACGCTGGAAATCAGCCTGCCGGCCAGCAGCATTGCCGGATTACAGGAAGAACCCCTGCAGCTGGCCAAAAAGCGCCGTCGCAGACTCCCCTGGGGCTGGCTCACCGGGATCGTACTGATGCTGGTCGCAGCCGCTGCGCAGACGCTGTATTTCCAGTTCGACAACTGGGCACGCACCCCACAATGGCGTCCTTATTACGCCCAAATCTGCGCTGCTATGGATTGCCGCCTGCCGAAAATTCAGAACATCCGCGAGATGACAACTCAGCATCTGGTTGTCCGGGCACACCCTGACCTGCAGCGTGCGCTGGTCGTCGACAC
>NZ_DDCJ01000070.1:1114-10946 GCF_002335285.1 Thalassolituus sp. UBA2009 | reverse complement strand
GACAATATCGTCGCCAGCCGCCAGTTTACCCCGGCTCAGTATCTGTCCGGTGAACTGGCAGGACAACACGATATGCCAAGCCAGGCACCGATTCATATCGCACTGGAAATTGTCGACCCTGGCCCGGAAGCCGTCAGCTATGCCATCCAGATTGTAGGCAACCAATAATTCCCGGCGGTCAAGCGGCCGCCGTCAGAATTTTTCACACTATTCATACAAAAGCAGCCAACTCCCCCTTTATTCAGCAGGGGGTTATGAGTATCATACCGCGACTTTTTCGCAGCACATTTTTTGATCAGATTTCAGCGGTTTCGCATGCCTTCGATTGGCCCTTACACACTACCCAATCCAGTAGTTCTGGCGCCAATGGCAGGGGTAACTGACCGTCCGTTCCGTCAGCTCTGCCGTCAGTTAGGCGCCGGCCTGGTGGTCGGCGAAATGGTGTCATCCAGTCCGGATGTACGCCATACGCGTAAATCACAGCTGCGTCTGGATCACACCGGCGAACCGGAACCGATTGCGGTACAGATCGTCGGCGGAGACCCGGAAATCATGGCTCAGGGCGCCATATTTAATGTTGCCAACGGCGCCCAGATCATCGACATCAATATGGGCTGTCCGGCCAAGAAGGTCTGTAACAAGGCTGCCGGTTCAGCGTTGCTGAAAGATGAAGCTTTGGTGAAGGACATATTACAGGCGGTCGTCGGCTCTGTTGATGTGCCGGTCAGCCTGAAAATCCGCACTGGCTGGGATCCGGACAACCGCAATGGCGTGCGCATTGCCCGTATTGCCGAAGACGCCGGCATTGTCTCACTGGCGGTACATGGCCGTACACGGGCCTGTGGTTACAGAAATACCGTCGAATACGACACCATCCGCGCGATCAAACAAAGCGTTGGAATACCGGTGTTTGCCAACGGTGATATCACCAGCGCCCGCAAAGCCTTCGAGGTAATGCAGTACACCGGCGCAGACGGCGTGCTGATTGGCCGCGCCGCTCAGGGTCAACCCTGGATTTTCCGCGAAGTGGCCCACTATCTGGCCACCGGCGAAGAGCTTCCTGCCCCACAACTGCAGGAAGTCGAACAGATTTTATTAAGCCACCTGGAAGCGCTGTACGAGTTTTACGGCGACTTTCTGGGCGTACGGATCGCCCGCAAGCACGTCAGCTGGTACCTCCAGTATCAGAACGGCGACAGCGATTTCCGTACCCGCTTTAACCGGCTGGAAGGCTGTACCGAGCAACAACAGGCGGTGCAGCAGTTTTTTAAGGATACGATCCGGAAGAAGGAATTGGCAGCATGAACACCGATACATTGAACAGCGAAGTAATCGAAAGAAGGAAGGTTGAGACAGTGACCGATTCAGCAGACTTGCAGCAATATCTGCGCACCCCGTTAGAAGCGACACAAACCCTGCGCGACAGTGTGGAAAAAGCACTGCAAAACTACTTTGACCATCTTGATGGTCAGGCCGTAGTCGATATCTACGACATGGTATTATCCGAAGTGGAAGCCCCACTGCTGGAAACTGTCATGAAGTACACCCGTGACAACCAGACCAAAGCTTCCGTTGTGCTCGGCCTGAACCGCGGCACACTGCGTAAGAAACTGAAGCAGTACGGCATGCTTTAAGACTTATCCTGAATACTCAGCGGCTTTGTGGCCGCTTTTTCTTTTTTAAAAACATAGAAAACCTGACCATATGAGCAACTTTATTCCTGCCAACGAGATCCCCGCGGACATCACCCCTGTACGCCGAGCCCTGATCAGCGTGTCGGATAAAACCGGAATCGTCGAATTCGCCCAGGCCCTGCAGGCGGCTGGTGTTGAAATTCTGTCCACCGGCGGTACTTACAAGCTGCTGATCGACAACCAGATTCCGGCGGTTGAAGTATCGGATTACACCGGTTTCCCGGAAATGATGGATGGCCGGGTAAAAACCCTGCATCCGAAAATTCACGGCGGAGTACTGGGCCGTCGTGGTCAGGACGATGATGTGATGGCCGAACACGGCATCAACCCGATTGATCTGGTCGTGGTTAACCTCTATCCGTTCGCCGCCACAGTTGCCAAAGAAGACTGTCATCTGGCACTGGCGATTGAGAACATCGATATCGGTGGACCAACCATGGTGCGTTCCGCCGCAAAAAACCACGCTTACGTCGGTATCGTGGTAAACAGCAGCGACTACAGCAAGGTGCTGGAAGACCTGAAAACACACAACGGCCTGACCTACAAAACCCGTTTTGGTCTGGCGCTGAAAGCCTTCGAACACACCGCCGCCTACGACGGTATGATTGCCAACTATCTGGGCACCATCGACCAGAACGCGGAAGTACTGAGCACTGATAACCGTCTGGCCTTCCCGCAGACCTTCAACAGCCAGTTCATCAAAGCGCAGGACATGCGTTACGGCGAGAACCCGCATCAGAATGCGGCCTTCTATGTTGAAGCAAACCCGGCCGAAGCCTCAATCGCCACTGCCAAGCAATTGCAGGGCAAAGAACTGTCTTACAACAACGTGGCCGACACCGATGCTGCGCTGGAGTGTGTAAAGTCTTTCGTTAAGCCTGCCTGTGTGATCGTCAAACACGCCAACCCTTGTGGTGTGTCTGTGGTTCCGGAAGAAGACGGTGGCATCCGTAAGGCCTACGACCTGGCTTACGCAACGGACAGCGAATCCGCCTTCGGCGGCATCATCGCCTTTAACCGCGAACTGGATGCCGACACCGCCAAAGCCATCGTTGACCGTCAGTTTGTCGAAGTCATCATTGCTCCGAAAGTGAGCGCTGAAGCCGCCGCCGTAGTGGCCGCCAAGCAGAACGTGCGTTTGCTCGAATGTGGCCAGTGGCCAGCAGAACGTGCCGCCGGTCTGGATTACAAGCGCGTTAATGGTGGCCTGCTGGTGCAGGATCGCGATAACGGCATGATCTCCGCCGATGAACTGAAAGTCGTGACCAAGCGTGCTCCGACCGAAGCCGAACTGCACGATCTGATTTTCGCCTGGAAAGTCGCCAAGTTCGTTAAATCCAACGCCATTGTTTACGCCAAAAACCGTCAGACCGTGGGCGTAGGCGCCGGTCAGATGAGCCGTGTAAACTCAGCCCGCATCGCCGCTATTAAGGCCGAACATGCCGGTCTGGTAGTTGAAGGTGCGGTAATGGCATCCGATGCCTTCTTCCCGTTCCGCGACGGTATCGACAACGCCGCGGCTAATGGCATCAAAGCCATTATCCAGCCGGGTGGCTCGATCCGTGATGAAGAAGTGATTGCTGCAGCCGATGAAGCCGGCATCGCGATGGTATTCACAGGAATGCGTCATTTCCGCCACTAAGTGGGTTGAAAGCGTTATGAGCGACGCTGTAGCGGCGTTATTTTTTGCCTCGGGATGCTCATGTAGGTCAACTACACTGCGCTCCCTCAGCAAAAAATGCCTTGCTACAGCGTCGCTCATAACGCTTTCTGACGCAGGGGCGCGTAAATGAAATAAAAATCCGTAGGAGCGGGCCATGCCCGCGACCTGATCGAGATATCGCGGGCATGGCCCGCTCCTACAATAAGGAATGTAAGAATGAAGGTATTAATTATCGGCAGTGGCGGTCGTGAACATGCCCTGGCCTGGAAGGCTCTGCAATCACCGTTGGTTGAAAAAGTATTTGTTGCGCCGGGCAACGCCGGTACCGCGCGTGAAGCCGGTATGGAAAACGTCGCCCTCGATGTGATGGATTTTGATGGTCTGCAGAAGTTTGCTGAAGATAACGCCATCGGCCTGACCATCGTCGGTCCGGAAGCTCCTCTGGTTGGTGGTATCGTTAATCAGTTCAGTGCCGCCGGCCTGAAGATTTTCGGCCCAAGCAAAGGTGCTGCGCAGCTGGAAGGCTCCAAAGCCTTCACCAAAGACTTCCTGGCCCGTCAGCAGATTCCGACCGCCGATTACCAGAACTTCACCGAAGTCGAACCGGCGCTGGCTTACCTGCGTGAGAAGGGTGCTCCTATCGTGGTTAAGGCCGATGGTCTGGCCGCTGGTAAAGGCGTGATTGTCGCCGAAACCCTGGAGCAGGCAGAAGAAGCCGTCAAAGACATGCTGTCCGGTAACGCCTTTGGCGATGCGGGCTGTCGTGTTGTTATCGAAGAATTCCTCGCCGGCGAAGAAGCGTCTTTCATCGTGATGGTCGATGGCAAAAACGTGCTGCCAATGGCTACCAGTCAGGATCACAAACGCGTTGGCGACAAAGATACCGGCCCGAACACCGGCGGTATGGGTGCTTATTCTCCGGCGCCAGTCGTTACTCAGGAAATCCACGATCGCGTGATGCGCGAAGTAATTATGCCAACGGTTAACGGCATGGCCGCCGAAGGCAATGATTACACCGGTTTCCTCTACGCCGGTCTGATGATTGACGCGTCTGGTGCGCCGAAAGTCATCGAGTACAACTGCCGTTTCGGTGATCCGGAAACCCAGCCAATCATGCTGCGTATGCAGTCTGATATCGTTGCCCATTGTCTGGCAGCGCTGGAAGGCAAACTGGACGGCGAAACCGCGCAATGGGATCCGCGTCCTTCTCTGGGTGTGGTACTGGCCGCTGCCGGTTACCCGGCTGACTACCCGAAAGGTGATGTCATCAGCCTGCCGGAAAACGACGGCGCTGACCGCAAAGTATTCCACGCCGGTACCAAGCTGGACGACGCTGGCAATACCGTCACCGCCGGTGGCCGTGTCCTTTGTGCCACGGCGCTGGGTAACAGCGTGGGTGAAGCTCAGGCTCAGGCCTATGAGCTGATCAAACAGATCAGCTGGAAAGGCATGTTCTGCCGCTCTGATATCGGTTATCGTGCCATTGCGCGCGAGCAGGCCGATAACTAAGCAGAACGTAATGGAGACAGCAGGGATGAGGCAGTACAGAGGACGTAAGCATCTGATTGTCACCCTGCTGTTTTTGTTTTTCCTGCCGCTGAAACTTTGGGCCAGCAGTCCTGTGCTGCTGCCCACCTCCTCGTTTGATTACCCGATCACGCCCTATATTTCGGTTTACGAAGATCCTGGCCGCACGCTCGATATCAACGCCATGCTCAGCCGTGAGCAGCAGTTGCGTTTTACTCCAAGCCACGCCCGCCGGCTGAAATTCGGCATCAGCGATTCCAATTATTGGCTGCGTTTCAGCCTGAGTAATCCTTATGCTCAGGAGCGCGAAGTTGTTTTTACTTTGTCCGACAGCGATATCGACGATTTCAGTTTTTATGAACTCAGCGATGCACAGTCCTACCGCTATATCAGCCCCGATGATCCGGCCCGCAGCCTGCGTGGCGGTTTTTTACAGACGTTTCCGGTTGTACTCACCGTACCGGCACAAAGCACCCGCAGTTATCTGGTACGCATTCACTCTTATGGCCTGTTGAGCACCAACGTCAGCCTGCTGAGTCTCGACCGCTTCCTCAATAATGAGCAGGAATTTTTCATGCTGCAGGGCATGAGCATCGGCTGGATTCTGGCCACCCTTGCCTGGTTTATTTTTGTGGTACGCAGCCAACGCATTATGCTCGCGGCCGCTGGCGCCGCTTATTGCGTCAGCATGATCATTTACCAGCCGGCGTGGATGGGACAGTTCTCCCTGCTGCTGAATATCAGTCCACTAATTGCCGATAAAATCGGTGAACTGGCACTGGCAGCCTCCGCGACCTGTCAGGCGCTGGCCGTACTGGCGCTGGGCTGGCATGGCAGCCGCGCCACACTGTACCGGCGGATTCTGCTGCTGGCGGCATTGGTTCACCTGCCGGTTGCTTTAGTGACCGTCTGGCTGGCACAGGAGGCCACGCTGATGGTGGTTGCCTGCATGATTGTCGCTAATGAATTTCTTGCAGCCCTGATTCTGACCCAGGGACGTTCTGAACACCCGCAGGCTCAGCGCTGGCTGCTGACTGGCCACCTGCTGGTTGGTTTTGGTGTGCTGCTGGCCATCCTGACCAGCCATAACCTGTTATCGCTGGATCTGTTTACCAGCTGGGCACCGGTTATTCTGCCATTTATCGTTATTGCCAGCCTGGTGCTGGCAATTATGAGCATTAAGCTGCAACAGCACCCTTTGCAAAATCAGGCCAATGCCGAGCTGCGTATGACGCCTGCCCTGCTGTCGCAGATCAGTCATGAACTGCGTACACCAATCAATGGCGTTATTGGCATGACGGAGTTACTGGGCGATACCCCACTGAGTGCCAACCAGCGTGATTTCTCCGATACCATCGCCCTCGCCGGTCGCGATCTATTGCATGTTGCCAACGAAGTTTCCGATCTGGCGCGCATCCAGAACGCCCAGCTCGAACTGGAGCAACGACCATTCAGTACCACGCAATTGCTGAATCAGGTTATCAGCCACTTCCAACAGGAAGCCAGCCGTAAACAGGTCGAACTGGTGCTGGATATCAGCGACGAGCTGCCGGAATATTTTATCGGTGACCGCGGCCGTCTGCAGACCCTGCTGCATAATGTTCTGGCCCGCGCTCTGGCTTATACCGAATATGGCGAACTGGCACTGCAGGCATCTTATTACCAGACCACTCAGGCCCATGGACTGCGTCTGCAGATCCAGCTGAGCAGCACCATCGTTAAGCAGGACGAGCTGAAAAATGCATTCTCCGTTTTACAGCACCACCTGCCTCTGGCAGAAAACTACAGCGCCAAGAGCTGGAATCTGCTGGTAACACGCCATCTGCTGCAGAAAATGAAAGCCACTCTGGAAGTAGAAAGTATGACCAGCCAGGGAGCCTCGCTGACGCTCTACCTGCCGCTGGAAGCGGAAGCCGGAAACAGCATTCCCTCGCCGCAGGATGACAGTCTGATTGGTCTGCGCATTCTGATCGTCGATGACAATGCATCACTCAGAAACGTTATCGAAAAACAGGTACGCCGCTGGGGCATGCGCCCGGACAGCACTTACAGCGGTAAGGAAGCACTCGCCATGCTGCGTAATCAGATCAGCATCGGCCAGCCCTATGATTTCATCATTATCGATCACGATATGCCGATTATGGATGGCCTGCAGCTGGCAGAACGAATCCGCTCTGATAAAGACATCAGCCAAAAACCGGCACGCCTGATGCTGACAGGTTTAAGCATCAGCAGTGTGCGCGACGATGCTCTGGCCGTTGGTATTCAGCACCTGCTGGCCAAACCGGCCAGCGGCGAACGCCTGCGTAACGCCTTGCTGACCCTTAAATACCAGCCTCAGGTGCAGAACGAAGGCAGTTAATCGGCCGCGACTGCGCGGCTTGCCGCCCACTGCCGCAGTGCCTGCATAGGTTCTGCCATCACCACTGACAACGGCCGGGTACGGCGGATTTCCTGCAACAGAGTATCCGTGCTGAGACCGGAGCCGGAGTGCTCACTGCTGGCGGCATGCCAGGCCGATACCACCGCCTGCTCCAGCTCGGCACCGGAAAAGCCGTCACTCTCTTCAGCCAGTGCAGTCAGATCAAAGCGCTGTGGGTCCAGCCCGCGCTTTTGCATATGCAAACGCAGAATCTCGGCACGGATTTCGGGTTTGGGCAGATCAACAAAGAACAGCTCATCCAGACGCCCCTTACGCAGTAACTCCGGTGGCAGCGCATGAATGTTGTTCGCCGTCGCCACCACAAATACCTGCGCATCATGCTCTGCCAGCCAGGTCAGCAAGGTGCCGAGAATACGCTGACTGACGCCGGCATCATTGCTGTCCTGCCCCAGTCCTTTCTCAATCTCGTCAATCCAGACCACACAGGGCGACATGGTTTCGGCAAGCTTCAGCGCTTCGCGCAGATTGCGTTCGGTTTCACCGAAAAACTTGTTATACAGGGTGCCGAAATCCAGACGCAGCAGGGGTAAGCCCCAGGAACCGGCCACCGCCTTCGCCGCCAGACTCTTACCGCTGCCCTGTACACCGAACAGCAGTAAGCCGCGCGGCCGCAGTTTGCGCTCGGCGGTCATAAAGGCCTGCTGGCGCTGCGCCAGCCAGGTTTTCATCACCTCCAGACCGGCAACATCGCTGAAACGCGCAGTGTCGTATTCAAAACTCATTACACCGTCCATATCCAGCAAGGCCATCTTGGCGCGGCTGACCGCCGGTACATCGTCCTGGGTAATGGCGCCGTCATCGACGATGGCACCGCGCACCAGGCGACGGGCATCGGAGAAAGTAAGCCCCTTCAGATTGGCGACCAGCTGCTGCAGGGTGTCGTTATCACTGCGCACTTTACGGCCACTGAGCTTGGCGTAACGCTGGGCTTCTTCTTTCACCAGCGCCAGCAACTGGCTGTCATCCGGTAACTGCAGGCTGAAGCTGGCAGCCAGGCGCTGCAATTCCGGTGGCGCCTGCAGGCGGTGGCTGAGCAACACCACGGTTTTGCCGTAACGCTCATGCTGCAGAGCAATGTCTTTCAGCAGGCGCACCACCAACGGCTCTTCGAGAAACGGATGCAGGTCGCAAAAGATAAACAGTCCGCCCTGTTCGCGCTCGCGTACAATGCGCAGGGCATCGGCGGGCTGCGTGGTTTCGGTGGCGCCAATGTCCTCACCAAAGCCGAGGCGGCGCAGACCATCGCTCAGCGTCCATTGCTGCAGCGCCAGACCGCGGCGTATGGCCAGCCGGGTCAGCATCTCCAGCGCCCGCGCTTCCTCATGGGATTCCAGCAGCAACAGCGGCACCTGGCGGTCGAGCAACAGGCTTAAATCGTGTAAATCCTGCATCGCAGTCTCCTTATTCTATGCGCGATTCTAACCACTCCATGGGCGACTGTCCGCCCTGTTCTGGCCGAAACTCACTTGATATGGGTCATGCGCCGGACGCCGTTATGCCGTAAAATGGCCGGAAATTCCGGAGGTATGAGTTATGAATGCCAACTCCCGTCGCTACTCGCTGTTTGACAAACTGATCCAGAACGCCGATCAGGCATTACGCACACTGGTGCCCGGTGCTGCACAGGAAGAACGCCCGTCCCCGGCGCAGCAGCGCCCGTACCACGAGCTGAACGAGGCCGAACAGAAACACGCCGCCGGGCTGATGCGTATTAACCATACCGGTGAAGTCTGCGCTCAGGCGTTGTATCAGGGTCAGGCATTGACCGCCAAATTGCCTGAAGTACGGGAAGCCATGGAAGAAGCTGCCCGCGAAGAAATTGATCACTTGGTGTGGTGCGAAGATCGCATCAAAGATCTGGGCAGCCATACCAGCCGTCTGAATCCGCTGTTTTACGGACTGTCATTCGGCATCGGCGCTCTGGCCGGAAAAATCTCCGACAAAGTCAGTCTGGGTTTTGTCGCCGCCACCGAAGAACAGGTGTGCAAGCATCTGAGCCAGCATATGACCAGCCTGCCGGTGCAGGACGAAAAGAGCAAAGCGGTGCTGCTGCAGATGCTGGAAGACGAAGCCAAGCACGCCACTGTTGCCCTCGAAGCCGGCGGCCATAAATTCCCGCTGCCGGTCAAACTGGCGATGACTGCGGTATCGAAAGTGATGACCAAATCCGTTTATCGCTTCTGATAAAACCCCAGCCTGTATAATCATGCCTCCGCATCGCGCACTGACCTGCACCAAAGCAGGTCAGATGCGGAACGAATAACTCCCGTCACCAATAGATAGAATCGCTGTTTAGCAGGCAAAATGCCGCTGGTCTTTTACTCTGAATAAGATCAAGGGCACCTCTGAATAATTCAGTGCCCGCTTCGGCTTACTGAAAAAGTCAGATCAAGTTAGCACGTTGAAGGCGCTGTATTGAAGGCATAACGGGTTACGCCAAAACGTTGCAACACCGAGCTGGATTTTTTCAGCAAGCCCCGCAGGGCGTGGGCTGCAGAGCGTTTT
>NZ_DDCJ01000070.1:0-881 GCF_002335285.1 Thalassolituus sp. UBA2009 | reverse complement strand
CTGCAATCGACGCCTTGTCAAAAACACTCTGCCGCACTCACGCGACGCTGTGCAGAATTATCCACAGGTGCCCAAGTAAGGAGCAGCCCATGAGCCGATTCAGCGTTATCGAATTTATCCGCCGTATTTATCGCCTGCCACAGGATTATCCGGAACTGAACTGGACCCGCACCGAACTGTACCGGCGCAGGTTAGAGCAGGTAAAAAATGGCTGGATTATTACCGGCCTGATTATGCTCGCCAGCGGCAGTACCGCCGTGGTTTGTGTATTGGGCGCGTTCGCCACCTTTTTATCGCTGGCGTTTCTTGAGCCGGATAATCCGCCACTCTGACGGTTCTTTAGTGCACGAAATCGCAGGCATAAAAAAACCCTCCGGCGGAGGGTTCTTTTATGGCTTCTGATTCTGAATTACAGGCTCAGAATTTTCTCGCCGCGGGAAATACCGGACACACCGGTACGTACCGTTTCCAGAACACAGCCAGCACCGATTGCTTCAATAAAAGCTTCCAGTTTGTCGCTGGTTCCGGTCAGCTGGATGGTATACACGCTGGCAGACACATCCACGATCTGACCACGGAAGATGTCGGCAGTACGTTTGATTTCCGCACGCTGCGCACCCACCGCTTTTACCTTGATCAGCATCAGCTCGCGCTCAATGTGCGGGCCTTCAGACAGATCAACCAGTTTCACCACTTCGATCAGCTTGTTCAGCTGCTTGGTGATCTGTTCGATCTTGCGATCATCACCGGTGGTGGTCATGGTCAGGCGTGACAGGGTGTTGTCTTCTGTCGGCGCCACCGTCAGGGTTTCAATGTTGTAACCACGCTGGGCGAACAGACCAACAACGCGTGACAAAGCACCCGGTTCGTTTTCCAGCAGA
>NZ_DDCJ01000088.1:14885-40303 GCF_002335285.1 Thalassolituus sp. UBA2009 | reverse complement strand
AAGTGAAACGCAGCATCGCCGATGGTAGTGTGGGGCTTCCCCATGTGAGAGTAGGTTATCGTCAAGCTCTTATTCTAAACCCCCGTCGGCTGAGCTGGCGGGGGTTTTTCTTTGCCTGAAGAAAATACCTGCAATAACTTAAACGGTGGTGATGCCTGGCTTTTGTTATACTGCAGCTTCGTTTACACGTGAGAGTAATCCCTTGTTTGCCAATATCGAATTTAATGCCCGTCTGCTGACCGGCCTGGAACAACTTAATATTTCTACCCCGACTGAAGTTCAGGAGCTGATGCTTCCTTTAGCACTGGCAGGAAAGGATGTTCAGGTTTGTGCGGAAACCGGTAGTGGTAAAACACTGGCTTATCTGTTGCCGATCATGGAGCTTTTGCTGAATAAAGCAGCGCCACCGAATGCGGCGACCCGTGCACTGGTCATGGTGCCGACACGGGAACTGGCCCGTCAGGTCTTTAAAACGGCTCAGCAATTCGCTGATCTGACTCATCTGAATGTCGGTTTACTGACTGGCGGTGATGAATTCAAATATCAGGCTGCTGTGTTGCGTAAGAACCCGGAAATTATTATTTCTACACCGGGTCGTCTGGTTGACCATATCAAACGTGGTACAGCGGAACTTAAGGATCTGGAGTTTCTGGTTCTGGATGAAGCAGACCGCATGTTGGACATGGGCTTTGCCGAAGACATGAATCTGGTGGTTTCGCATGCCAATAAAGACCGGCAGACCTTTATGCTGTCTGCGACGCTGCGTCATGAAGGTATTGGCCGTATTGCCCGTGCCATGCTGCGTGAGCCGGAAGTAATCACCACCCATACGGTGCAGGATCAGCATGAGTATATTCGCCAGCAACGCATTCTGGCGGATGACAATGCCCACAAAGACCGCTTACTGGTGTGGTTGCTGGCCAATGAAACTTACGATAAAGCCATTATCTTTGTGAATAAGCGCATTGAGGTGCAGCGTCTGAACGAATTTCTGCGTCGTCACCGTAACGGTATTGCTATGTTGCATGGCGATATGACCCAGGACGAGCGTAACTATGTGATGCAGTCTCTGCGTGAAGGTAAGCGCAACATTCTGATCGCCACTGATGTTGCAGCACGTGGTCTGGATGTTGAAGGGATGGATCTGGTGATTAACTACGATCTGGCGCGTAAAGGTGATGAATATGTTCATCGTATCGGCCGTACAGGTCGTGCCGGAAAAACCGGTTTGGCCATCAGTCTGATTGCTGCCCATGAGTGGAATCTGAAAGCTTCTATCGAGCGGTATTTACAGCAGTTGATGGAATCCCGTGAAATTCCTGAATTAAAAGGCAGCTATCGCGGCCCGAAAAAACTGAAGTCGTCAGGCAAGGCGGCCGGAGCCAAGAAAAAGCCAAAAGCCGGTAAAAAAACAGCGGCGGCTAAAGGTTCCGGGGCTAAAGGTGCCGGAGCTAAAGGCAGTAAGAAAAATGTGTCGGAGAAAAAGAAACTGGGCCCGCGTCCGAGTCGTCCGAAAGCAACAGGAACACTGATGGATTCTGAAGGTTTTGCTCCTATTAAGCGTAAAAAACCATCTCCGGATGCATAGAATGTAAAAGGGCCCCTGGGGCCCTTTTTTATTGTCTGTTTTCTGAGAGATGGCGTTCAGTCGCGGCCAAAGCGCCCGGCATTGTAGTCCTGAATAGCCTGTTCAATTTCTTCGATGCTGTTCATGACGAAAGGTCCGTAGTGAACGATTTTTTCTCCGATCGTGTTGCCACTCAACAGCAGAAGTTTTGTGTCACTCTGTGCATTCAGGATGAGCTGCTCACCTTTGCCAAATACCAGTAATGACTTTTCTGGTGCCAGCGGCTGTGTCTGTAATTGCCCCTGATACACAAAAGCGACGACATTCTGCTCTGCCGGTGTCGGCAAGCTGAGTGAGCTGCCGGCGGGTAATTCAATATCCAGATAACCGGCATGAGCGGCGAGATCCGTCAGTGGCCCCTGAATGTTGTTGCCTTCAATCTGCCATTGACCGGCAATCACCCGAACCTGCATACCATTGCTTTGAGTGATCAGCGGAATTTCTGCAACGCTGACATCACGGTATTTCGGTGCCTGCATTTTGTCTTTGGCAGGAATGTTGATCCACAGCTGGAAGCCATGCAGCTGTTGCATTTCACGGGCAGGCATTTCGCTGTGAATCACTCCGCGACCGGCGGACATCCATTGGGCGCCGCCGCTGTTGATCATGCCACGGTTGCCCATATGATCGCGGTGTTCCAGGCTGCCATGACGCAGGTAGGTCAGGGTTTCCATACCACGGTGCGGGTGCGGCGGAAAGCCACCGATAAAATCATCCGGGTTATCGGAAGAGAGTTCGTCGAGCATCAGAAAAGGGTCGGCTACCGGCTGATCGAACAGGGCGACGCGGCGGATTTTTACACCGTCGCCATCGGAGGTCGGGTGACTGGGAATAATGTGTTGCAGTTGGCGTTCGTTCATCGGATATCTCCTTGCACCTTTTTCAGATGTATTTATCAGAGATACTCTAGCCTGAGTCCGGTCGAAAAAAGAGCGCTATTTTTCGACCGAACCTTTCGAGTTATACGGCAGATTGTGCCTCTACCTGCTCTTCCAGGCCGTGGATGATGGCATCTTTCAGTTTGTGGCATTGTTCAGCATCGGAGAATGGCTGACCATTAGCATCGAGAATAAAGAAAATATCTGATACCCGCTCACCTTCCGTCAGAATTTTTGCGCCCTGCATCTGCGCGCCAAATTCGGCAAAAATAGCGCCCATGCGCGCCAGTAAGCCCGGTCGGTCGGCGGCAATCACTTCCAGTACCGTACGTTGCATTACCGGGTCATTACTCATGGAAACCTGGGTTTCAACCTGAAACTGTTTCAGCGCACGCGGTGTACGGCGCTGAATAATGGTGGAGTAGTCTTCCGGATGTGACAGGGCTTCGATCAGGGTGGCGCGGATTTTTTCTATGCGCTGCGGGTCCTCAATCGGTTCGTTGTTTTCATCCAGTACGATGTAGGTGTCGACGGCATTATGTTCCTGCTCGGAGGTCATAATGCGGGCATCCTGAATATTCAGATTCAGCTGATCCAGTGTCGCGGTTGTGGCTGCGAATAAATTCAGCTGATCCTTCATAAAAATAAAGATCTGCGTCGCGCCTTCAAACTGACGGTCTGATGTCGGACGAATGGAAACCAGCGGTTTATTACTGCTGCCGTGGGCGTGAATTTCCAGTGTCTGCCAGACAATGTTGTCGATTCCTTCGCGCAGGAAATAATCATCACCGGGCTCGCCCCAGATCTGCAGAATACGTTCTTCGCTCAGACCTTTGGCGGTGAGTTTACTGATGGCTTCCTGCTGAATTTCTTCGATCCAGTCTTCTTTATTGATTGGGTTGCCAAGTCCGCGACGCAGCGCAGCCTGAGTGTTGCGGTACAGGTCGCGCATTTGTTCTGCGCGCCAGCTGGTCCACAATTTCGGATTGGTGCTGACAATGTCGGCAACGGAAATCAGATACAGCAGATCGAGGTGGTTCTGGTCGCCCATTTCTAGCGCGAACTGGTGAATATCATCCGGATTATTCAGATCCAGACGCTGTGACGCCTGTGACATCGTCAGATGCGATGCACACAGCCAGGCCACCATATGGCTGTCGGTCGGGCGTAAATTATGTTGGCGGCAGAAAGCGGCAGCAATATCGCCGCCATTGGCGGTGTGATCACCTTCAATACTTTTACCTGTATCGTGCAGCAGGGCAGCCAGATACAGAATTTCTTTTTTCTGCACTTTATGAATCAGGCGCGAGGCGATCGGGAAGCGCTCGCGCACATCGCCAAAGCGCAGGTGACGCAGAAAACGCATCATGCGGAAGCTGTGTTCATCGACGGTATAAATATGAAACAGGTCGTGTTCCATCATGCCGATAATATGGCCGAACTCCGGAATATAACGGCCCAGAATGCCGTAGCGCATCATACGTGACAGCTCACGGACTACCCGTGAGCGGTTGCGCATAAGTTGCATAAAAATCTGATTGTGTCCGGCGTTGGCGCGGTATTCGTCATTGATCAGGTTGCGGTGATCACGCAGGGCGCGGATGGTATCGGAGTGAATACCTTTGGCTTGCGGCGTTTTGGCCATCAGCAGGAATACCTGCAGCAGCCAGCCCGGCTCGCGCTTAAACAGATCTTTGTCGATTAACTGCAGATAGCCATTACAGAGAACGAAATATTCATTCAGGGTTTCTATCTCATTGACCTTGTCGCATTTCATAAAGTCTTCGTTGAAGTGCAGCAGTAACAGGTCGGACAGTTCGGTCGTTGCCAGTTGGTTGCGGTAGAAGCGCGACATAAAGCGCTCTACGCCCAGTAACTTTTTATCGTCAGCAAAGCCGAGAAGCTCGGCGATTTCGCGCTGCAGGTCAAACAGCAGGCGGTCTTCTTCACGCCCGGCGAGCATATGCAGGGCGTAGCGTACCTGCCATAAAAAATGGCGGCTGCGTTCCAGGCGCTCAAACTCAAAAGGTGTCAGAAAGCCTTTATCCTGCAGAGCGAGCAGGCTGCCCTGACCAAAGTGGCGCATGGTTACCCAGGTAATGGTCTGGATATCGCGCAATGCGCCGGGAGAGTTTTTAACATTGGGTTCGAGGTTGTATTCCGAATCATTGTGCTTGCGGTGACGTGCCTGCACTTCCTGCCACTTGGCATTAAAGAACGCCTGAGCGGGCCAGATTTTATCGGCGGCGGTCGCCTGTTTCAGCAGCTGGTGCAGCTCTGTATCGCCAGCCAGTGAGCGGCTTTCCATCATATTGGTGATGATGGTGAGATCTTTCTCGGCTTCGCTGACGCATTCATCCAGCGTGCGCACGCTGTGGCCAACATCCAGCTTCAGATCCCACAGCAGGGTGATAAAGCCCTGCAGGGCCTCGCTGTTGGCATTGATGGCTGCTTCATTGCGCGCGAGGAGCAGCACATCAATATCGGAATGCGGATGAAGTTCACCACGGCCGTAACCACCTACCGCGACGAGAGCGAGATCGGTGGCGGGTAAGCGGCTGTTCTGCCACAGACACTGCAGTATCTGATCAATCAGCCGGGCCCGCAGCGGTACCAGTGTGCTGGCATCCAGCGTGGCGCGGAAATAAGCGTGGGCTTCTTCCTGAATACGCTTCAGGACTGGCTTGACCACCGGCAGCGGAGAAACCGCAGCCTGCAGATCAGCCAGTAACTGCTGCGAGTCGATCGACGGTAACGCAGGCGCCACAGCATCCATGGATTATTGTCCGAACCGGGTTTCTTCCTGACGACGGGTCAGCACTTCTGCGCCGGTTTCCGTTACCAGAATGGTGTGCTCCCACTGAGCAGACGGCTTGCGGTCTTTGGTGACCACGGTCCAGCCATCTTTCATAAGCTTATTAAAACGGGTGCCCTGATTGATCATTGGCTCGATGGTGAAAATCATACCGGCTTTCAGCTCCAGGCCTGTGCCCGGACGGCCGTAATGCAGTACCTGAGGATCTTCGTGGAAGACAGTACCAATGCCGTGACCGCAGTATTCGCGCACGACGGAATAGTGGTTGCTTTCGGCGTGCTGCTGAATCACATGGCCAATATCCCCCAGGCGGGCGCCGGGTTTGACCAGATCGATACCCAGGTACAGACACTCCTGAGTAATTTCCACCAGGCGCTGGTTGGCCGGACTGGCTTCGCCGACAAAGAACATCTTGCTGGTGTCGCCGTGGTAACCATCTTTGATGACGGTGATATCGATGTTGATGATGTCGCCTTTCTTCAGGATCTTGTCATCACTCGGAATACCGTGGCAGATCACCTGATTGATTGAGGTGCAGATAGACTTCGGAAAGCCGCGGTAATTCAGCGGTGCGGGAATGGCCTGCTGAACATTCACAATGTAGTCATGGCAGATGCGATCCAGCTCTCCGGTCGATACGCCGGGCTTAACGTAAGGACCGATCATTTCCAGAACTTCGGCAGCCAGGCGTCCGGCAACGCGCATTTTCTCGATGTCCTCGGCGGACTTGATGATGACACTCATGGGGAGTTGTTTACCTGTTCATCAGACTTGTTTAGGACGCCATTGTACTGGTTGTGGCCGCGGTATTGAACCAATGGTCTTCATAGTTAGCTTTAATCAGAAATTGCGCCTGTCGTTTGTGATGCTCAGCGGCGGCCGGGGCGTTCCGGATTACGTGGCGGAGGCCGTCGTCAGGCTGTTTTGTGCTGGCGTTGGCTGGGTAAAAGTGGTATAAAGCGCCCGCGAAAAAATCGCCGTGAAACGGACTGATCCGTTCCATGTAAATGACACACACGTATCACAACGTTGATCCGGGGTGCCCGGCCAGAGATGGCAAGGGTCGGAGAGATGGGTACGTGGAGGCCTAACCCAACTTATTAAGGTAGTTATCATGGCACAAGTAAGCATGCGTGACCTGCTGAAAGCAGGCGTACACTTCGGTCACCAGACCCGTTACTGGAACCCGAAAATGGGCAAGTACATTTTCGGCGCCCGCAACAAAATTCATATCATCAACCTGGAGCACACCGTTCCTGCGCTGAACGACGCGCTGAAACTGGTTGAGTCTATGGCTGCCCGTAACAACAAAGTTCTGTTTGTTGGTACCAAGCGCGCTGCAGGTAAGATCATGAAAGAGCAGGCTGAGCGTTCCAGCATGCCTTTCGTCGCACACCGCTGGTTAGGCGGTATGCTGACCAACTACAAAACCATCCGTCAGTCTATCAAGCGTCTGCGTGACCTCGAAGCGCAACAAAACGATGGTACTTTCGAACAGCTGACCAAAAAAGAAGCTCTGATGCGTACCCGTGAAATGGAGAAGCTGGAGCGTTCTATCGGTGGTATCAAGGAAATGGGCGGTCTGCCGGACGTACTGTTCGTGATCGACGTTGACCATGAGCGTATCGCTGTTCAGGAAGCCAACAAACTGGGTATCCCGGTTATTGGTGTGGTTGATACCAACTCTAACCCTGACGGTATCGATTACGTTATCCCAGGTAACGACGATGCTATCCGTGCTATCCAGATCTACGCCTCTGCAATCGCAGACGCCGTACTGGAAGGCAAGCAGCAAAATGGTGTGGCTGCAGACGAATTCGTCGAAGTAGCAGAAGAAGCGCCGGCACAGGAAGCAGCTGAGTAATCTCAGACGCTCGGAAAAAGGGGGCTTGCCCCCTTTTTTTTAGGTGCAATTTACTGACAAGTTAACTGATAGAGGATTACACACATGGCAAATATTTCTGCTGCTCAGGTTAAAGAACTGCGCGAACGTACCGGTCTGGGCATGATGGAGTGCAAAAAAGCACTGACTGAAACCGACGGTGATATCGATCTGGCGATTGAAAACCTGCGTAAAAACTCTGGTCTGAAAGCAGCTAAAAAAGCAGACCGTGCTGCTGCTGAAGGTAAACTGCGTATCGAAGTTAAAGATGGCGTTGCTTTCGTTGTTGAAGTTAACTCTGAAACTGACTTCGCTGCCGGCGATGCAAACTTCTCTGCTTTTGCTGACACTGTTCTGGCCAAACTGGTTGCTACCAAAGAAACTGACGTTGCCAAACTGATGGAAGGTGAACTGGAAGAAGCCCGTATGGCTCTGGTTCAGAAAATCGGTGAAAACATCACTGTACGTCGTCCGTCTGTTCTGGAAGCTCCGGTTCTGGGTGCTTACCTGCACTCTAACGGTAAAGTGGGCTGTATCGTTGCCCTGACCGCCGGTGATGAAGAACTGGCTAAAGACATCGCAATGCATGTAACTGCTGCTAACCCACGTGTTGTGCGCGCAGAAGATATGCCTGCTGAAGTTGTTGAGAAAGAAAAAGAAATCATCAAGGCTCAGCCAGATATGGCTGGTAAGCCAGACGAAATCGTCGAAAAAATGATGGTTGGCCGTATCAACAAGTTCCTGAAAGAAAACAGCCTGCTGGATCAGCCGTTCGTTAAGAACCCGGAACAGACTATCGCTCAGCTGGCTAAAGCAGCCGGTGCTGACGTTGTTTCCTTCCTGCGTCTGGAAGTAGGTGAAGGTATCGAAGTTGAGAAAGTAGACTTCGCTGCTGAAGTTGCTGCACAGCTGAAAGGCTGATTGTAAGCACGGGGTAGGATAACCAGCGGTTGAATACCCTATGATATGCCGGGCTCGCCCGGCATATTTGTATTTGACGTCAGGCAACTAACGCGGTTGTCTGGTGTCTGTTGATACGCCAAGTATCAGCGGCGGTTTGTGCCGCAGGGCGGGGTGCCCATCCCGTAACGCAACAGTCAGGCGGGTCTGCCTGTTGCCGAGTTTATTATCTATCTGGAGATCTCCATGGCCGAGCAAAAAAGTCCCAAGTACAAACGCATTCTGCTGAAACTCAGTGGTGAGGCCCTGATGGGCGAGCTGGATTTTGGTATCGATCCCAAAGTACTCGACCGCATGGCACTTGAGATCGGCCAGCTGCGTGGTATTGGTGTACAGATCGGTCTGGTGATTGGCGGCGGCAACCTGTTCCGCGGTAAAGCGCTGAGCGAAGCCGGACTCGACCGTGTTGCCGGAGATCATATGGGCATGCTGGCAACGGTTATGAACGCGCTGGCCATGCGCGATGCTCTGGAGCGTGCCAATATGCCGACCCGCGTTATGTCGGCCATCCCGATGAGTGGCGTGGTTGACCACTACGATCGCCGCAGTGCCATCCGCGCGCTGGAAGGTGGTGATGTGGTGATTTTCTCTGCCGGTACCGGTAACCCGTTCTTCACCACCGACTCCGCAGCCTGTCTGCGTGGTATCGAAATTAATGCCGATGTTGTTCTGAAGGCAACCAACGTCGATGGTGTGTATACTGCCGACCCGAAGAAAGACCCGAATGCCGAAAAATACGACTGCCTGACCTATCAGGAAGTGTTGGAAAAACAGCTGGGTGTTATGGATTTAACCGCGATCTGTCTTGCCCGTGACCATAACATGCCACTGCGTGTTTATGATATGAATGAGCCCGGAGTGCTGGCCCGCCTGATGACAGGTGGCGATGACGGCACCCTGATCGTGAGTGAGGAAAAATAACGATGGTTAACGATATTAAAAAAGACGCCGAAGAGCGCATGGATAAAAGTCTGCAGGCGATGCTGGAGTCTTTTAAAAAGATCCGTACCGGCCGTGCTAACCCGGCCATTCTGGACGGTGTAATGGTCGACTACTACGGTACGCCGACTGCTATTTCTCAGGTTGCTAACATCATTGTTGAAGATGGCCGCAGCCTGGCGATCAACCCATGGGAAAAGAACCTGGTGCCACAGATTGAGCGCGCCATTCTGAAATCTGACCTGGGTCTGAATCCGGCGACCAACGGTGACACCATCCGTCTGCCAATGCCTGCCCTGACCGAAGAAACCCGTAAAACCTATATCAAGCAGGCCCGCGCTGAAGCCGAAAAAGGCCGTGTTGCGATCCGTAATATCCGTCGCGATGCCAACGGCAAAGCAAAAGATCTGCTGAAAGAAAAACTGATTTCTGAAGACGAACTGCGTGGCAGCGACGATCAGATTCAGAAACTGACCGACAAGTTTATTGCCGACGTGGATGCCGCACTGGCAACCAAAGAAAAAGACCTGATGCAGGTATAAACCGGCAAATTTTATGTCAACCAGTATTGATGATACGCAGGCCGTTCAGGGCCAGGTGCCGCGCCATGTTGCCATTATTATGGATGGCAACAACCGCTGGGCTAAGCGCCGTTTTATGCCCGGAGTGGCTGGCCACAAAGCTGGCGTTGATGCCGTACGTGCCGTGGTGGAAACCTCGGCACGTGCTGGTGTTGAAGTGCTGACGCTGTTTGCCTTCAGCAGTGAAAACTGGCGGCGACCGGCGAATGAAGTCAGCGCGCTGATGCAGCTGTTTGTGGTGGCACTGGAGCGGGAAGTCAGAAAACTGCATCGCAACAATATCCGCTTGCGGGTAATGGGTGATCTGCAGGGATTTTCCAGCAAAATTCAGCAGCTGATTGCCGATGCGGAAAAGCTGACCGCCAATAACGACGCAATGACTCTGGTGATTGCGGCCAATTATGGTGGGCAGTGGGATATTGCCCAGGCCGCACAGCGTATTGCACAGGATGTGCAGGATGGAAAATTACAGCCACAGGATATCGACGAACAACTCTTTCATCGTTATACCTGGCTGAGTGACTTACCGGCACCGGATTTGTTGATCCGTACCGGAGGTGAGCAGCGCATCAGCAACTTTATGCTGTGGCAGACTGCTTATTCGGAATATTACTTTTCCGATGCCTTCTGGCCCGACTTCAAAGAAGAAGAATATCAAAAAGCGTTGGCTGCGTTTGCAGACCGGACAAGACGGTTTGGCCGCACGGACGACCAGTTAGAGGAAGTGAAACAAGGTGTTTAAGGAACGCGTACTGACAGCGCTGGTGCTGGCCCCCCTGATGATCATCGGCATTTTTTTTCTGCCGCTGAAAGAATTCGCTATTTTCATCGCAGCTATCGCCACCATTGGCGCCTGGGAATGGGCAAATATTGCCGGTTACCAGCGTAACTGGAGCCGTGTTGCCTATGCGCTGGTAGTGTTTGTGTGCCTCTATATCAGTGCCCGGGTTCTGAAAATGCACCCGCAATACCTGATTGGTTATCTGGCGGTTGGTACTGCCTGGTGGGTGGTTGCCTTTGCGCTGGTGAAGCGCTATCCGGGAGGTACCGATCTGTGGGCGGCGCGTCCTGTCCGGGCACTGCTGGGCCTCTGTGTTCTGGTTCCTATGTGGGTGGGGTTTATGCACCTGAAAACCCAGCCGCACAGCTCGTTGCTGATTGTCTACGTGATGCTGATTGTCTGGGGTGCTGATACCGGTGCTTACTTTGCCGGTAAAAAGTGGGGCAATACCAAGCTGGCGCCGCATGTCAGTCCGGGTAAGTCCTGGGCCGGTTTCTGGGGTGGTCTGGTAACCACTCTGCTGGTCGCGCTGATATTCGGTGCCTGCGTCCATACCTGGGTGCAGCCGATGGATTTGCACGATGCCTGGCGTCTGCTGGCCATCACCGTTATCACCATGGTGATTTCTGTGCTGGGGGATCTGGTGGAAAGTATGATGAAACGCCACCGTGGTATCAAAGACAGTTCCTCCCTGTTGCCGGGTCACGGCGGCGTACTGGACCGCATTGACAGCATGGCAGCGGCCGTCCCTGTATTCGCCTTCTTTATGCTGATTCTTGACTGGGGTCTGGCTGGATGACAAGCCAGATTACCGTGCTGGGTGCCACTGGCTCGATTGGTCAGAGCACCCTGGACGTCATTCGGCGCCACCCTGAGCGCTATCAGGTTTTTGCGCTTACCGCCGCTACCCGTGCCGATGAAATGGCGGCACTGGTACGCGAATTCTCTCCCCGCTATGCCGTGATGGCAGACAGTGAAGCTGCCCGGCGTCTTCAGGCGCAGCTGAACTGTGGCTGCGAGACCACGATTCTGAGCGGAACCCGTGCGCTGGTAGAGGTTGCTGAAGCCGAAGAAGTTGATCAGGTCATGGCCGCCATCGTTGGTGCAGCCGGGTTGCTGCCAACACTGGCCGCGGCCGAAGCCGGTAAGCGGGTGCTGCTGGCCAACAAAGAAAGTCTGGTTATGGCCGGTCCGCTGTTTATGCAGGCGGTGCGTGCCGGTGGTGCCACGCTGTTGCCGATCGACAGTGAACACAACGCGATCTTTCAGGCTCTGCCGCATAACTATGGCGGTGACTTCAGCGCTCACGGCATCCGGAAAATTCTGCTGACGGCCTCCGGTGGACCTTTCCGCGGCTGCACGGCCGCAGAACTGGAGAACGTTACACCGGCGCAGGCGGTGGCTCATCCTAACTGGTCGATGGGGCAGAAGATCTCCGTCGATTCCGCCACCCTGATGAATAAAGGGCTGGAGCTGATCGAAGCCTGTTTCTTATTTAACTGTGTGCCCGATGATGTGCAGGTGGTGGTGCATCCGCAGAGTGTTATCCATTCTATGGTTCAGTACTGTGACGGTTCGGTCATTGCCCAGCTGGGGCAGCCGGATATGCGTACGCCGATCGCTTATGGCCTGGCCTGGCCTGAACGTATTGATGCGGGCGTTCAGTCGCTGGACCTGTTCAGTATCGCCCGCCTTGATTTTACCCCGCCGGACGAAGAAACCTTTCCCTGTCTGCGACTGGCAAAAGAAGCGTTCAGCGCCGGTGGCACTATGCCTGCAGTACTGAATGCCGCCAACGAAATCGCCGTCGAGGCTTTCCTGCGGGAACAAATAGCGTTCAGTTTTATTCCAACCCTGATTGCCCGGGTTATGGCCCGGCATGATGTGCAGCCAATTCAGCATCTGGCGGATGTGATGGCGGCGGATCAGTGGGCGCGTGACTGTGCAGTCGCACAGCTGGATGTCGCTAACGGGAGAGTGAACGCGTGACGTTACTGTATTTTATTATTGCCATCAGCCTGCTGGTGGTGATCCATGAGTTTGGTCATTTTTGGGTAGCACGCCGTTGTGGTGTGCAGGTGCTGCGCTTTTCGGTCGGTTTCGGTAAGCCTTTCTGGTCGTTTACCGATAAGCACGGCACTGAGTTTGCGGTTGCCCCGATTCCACTGGGCGGCTACGTAAAAATGCTGGATGAGCGCGAGGCGCCGGTACCGGAGCATCTGCTTGATCAGGCTTTTAACCGCAAGTCGCCCTGGGCACGCATTGCCATTGCTTCGGCAGGTCCGGTTGCCAACTTTATTTTTGCCTTGCTGGCTTACTGGTTGCTGTTTGTGTCCGGCACCAGCGGCTTTGTACCTGTGGTCGGTACTGTTGCTGATGACTCGGTTGCGGCGGTTGCCGGTGTGCGCAGCGGTGATGAGATTGTTGCTGTTAATGATCACGAAACCACGACCTGGCAGGAAGTCAGCTGGCAGCTGGTCGGTTTTCTTGGGGAAGATGCCGATATCCGCATGACGCTGAAAAGCGCCGATGGCACTCAGCGTTCAACCCGGTTACAGCTGAATAACTGGCTGACCGATCAGGAAGTTCCGGACCCGCTGGCCGGACTGGGCATTGAACCTCGACGGCTGGATATTCCGGCCGTGGTCGGTGAAGTTCAGCCGGGTGGTGCGGCAGCGGCGGCGGGTATTCAGCCCGGTGACCACGTCGCGGCAATCAATGGCAGCGCTGTTGCCGACTGGTACGACTGGGTTGAACATGTTCGCGCCGCGCCGGGTAAGGCTTTACAGCTGACACTGAAGCGAAACGACGCTCTGCTTGATATGACTCTGACGCCCGGCAGTAAAACACTGGATGATGGCTCGGTTATCGGTTTTGTCGGCGCCGGAGTGGTGGCACCGGAAATTCCGTCAGACTGGGTACGTACCAGCCATGCGGGTGTTGTGCAGGGTTTGTTGCTGAGCGTGAACAAAACCATAGACCTGGTTGTCTTTACCCTTGATTCGCTGTGGAAAATGCTGCTGGGTGATGTGTCGGTAAAGAACTTGAGTGGGCCTATCACCATTGCTAAAGTAGCCGGCGATTCGGCTTCCGGGGGGCTGGAAGCCTTTATCGGATTTTTGGCATTGTTGAGTATTTCTCTCGGAGTACTGAATTTATTGCCGGTGCCCATGCTGGACGGCGGGCATATCCTGTTTTACCTCGCTGAGGTAGTACGCGGCAGACCTCTGCCAGAACGTGTTCAGATCATTGCCGTGCAGTTCGGTTTATTCCTGCTGTTAAGCCTGATGCTGGTTGCTTTTTACAACGATATAAGTCGGCTGTAGTTGATTGCCGAGTTGCTTGGATAACTATTTACATGCGTTCTTTGCTGTTTACGCTTTTTCTGGGGTTTCTGTCGTCCATCGTCCGTGCCGAATCCTTTGTCGTTGAAGATATCCGCCTTGAAGGTCTGCAGCGGGTGTCTGCCGGTACGGTATTCGAAGCCTTTCCGGTGAATGTCGGCGATCGGGTGGATTCTGCCCGTCTGGTCACGGCTTCCAAACGTTTATTTAAATCCGCCCTGTTCAATGATGTGCAGCTGCTGCGTGATGGCAATGTGCTTATTGTGCAGGTGGTCGAATTGCCGACCATTACCGGTATTGAAATTGACGGTAATAAGGCGATTCAGACAGAAATGCTGCTGGATGGTCTGAAGCAGTCGGGGCTGGCGGAAGGCCTGGTATTCAAACGTTCTACGCTGGAACGCATCTCGCTGGAGCTGGAACGTCAGTATGTGGCGCAGGGCCGTTATGATGCCGGTATTGAAACCGAAGTGGTGCGTCTGCCGCGTAACCGCGTATCGCTTAAGATTCATGTCGAAGAAGGCAGTGTCGCCACCATCGAACATATCAATATCGTCGGTAACGAAGCGTTCTCTGATGACGAACTGCTGAAGCAGTTCCAGCTGCAGACCAGTAATTTCTGGTCCTGGTATTCCAGCGACAACAAATACAGCCGTGAAAAATTATCCGGCGATCTGGAAAAGCTGCGCTCCTTCTATCTGGACCGTGGTTATATCCGTTTTAACATCGAATCTACCCAGGTATCCGTATCGCCGGATAAAGAAGGGGTATATATCACCGTTAACCTCACCGAAGGCGATGTATATTCGGTGAAAGACATCAGAATGGCCGGTAACCTGGTACTGGATGAAGCCGAGTTTACCCGCCTGCAACTGATTAAAACGGGCGATACCTTCTCCCGTCAGCTGGTCACTTATTCCAGCGATCTGATGTCCAAGCGTCTGGGCAACGATGGTTACACCTTTGCCAAGGTTGATGGCATTCCGAAAATTCACGATGACGAGAAAACCGTCGATCTGACCTTCTTTGTTGAGCCGGGCAAGCGTACTTACGTGCGTCGCATTAACTTTACCGGTAACGAAGGCACTAAAGACGAAGTGCTGCGTCGTGAAATGCTGCAGATGGAAGGTGGCTGGGCCTCGACCGATAAAATTGATGCCGGTAAAAACCGTCTGAATCAACTCGGCTTCTTCAAAACCGTCAACGTCGAGACTCCTGCGGTTCCGGGTTCCGACGATCTGATCGATGTGAATTACAACGTTGAAGAACAGCTCAGCGGCAGCCTGAATTTTAACATCGGTTACGCCGGCGGCAGCGGTATGATTCTGGGGGCCAGTGTCAGTCAGAATAACTTCTTCGGCACCGGTAACCGTATGTCGCTTGGTGTGCAGAAAAACAACACCGTGCAGTCGTATAACTTCTCCTACCTGAATCCGTATTACACCATCGACGGTGTAAGCCGTGGTTTTAATCTGTTTTACCGTAAAACGGATTACGCCAGCCTGAATACCGTCAGCGATTACCAGACCAATACCAAAGGCGGTAATGTGACCTTTGGCTATCCGATTTCCAGCCGTCAGCGTTTGTCCTTCTCGGTCGGTTTTGCCAACACCGAAATATTTGAAGGCACCACCGTACCGGCGGAGATTGTCGACTTCCTCGATACGGAAGGCGATAACTTCGATGAATACACGCTGGGCCTGAACTGGCGTTATAACAACCTGAACCGGGGTTTGTTTCCAACGGCAGGTACTGAACACAAGCTGTCTGCGGATGTGTCTGTACCGGGCAGTGATCTGACGTATTTTAAACTGGGCTACACCGCCAACTACTACTTCCCGATTGCTGAAGAGTGGGCACTGCGTTTGCGTACCGATCTGGGCTATGGCGATGGTTTTGGCGACCTGGAACGTCTGCCGTTCTTCAAGAACTTCCGCTCCGGTGGTATCGGTTCGGTGCGGGGCTACCGTTCCAACAGCCTTGGACCAAAAGGCCTGCCGGAATACGCGCCAGTCAGCGTGGTACAGACCGATGCTGATGGTAATGTCGTGTATGAAACCGATGAGCTGGGTCGTCCTGTGGTGGATACCTCCGCGCCAACCGTGGTGTATAAAACCGATGAAGACGGTGCGGCGGTTCTGGTCAGCAACAGCAATCAATACAAACCGAAATACGAAACCAACAGCGATGGCTCCGTTGTCACCGCGCCTTACTACCTCGAAAGTGAACGTGCTCTGGGCGGTAACGTCCTGGCCGAAGCCAGTTTCGAGCTGATTTTCCCGCTGCCTTTCATTGAAGACCGCCGCTCAGTACGCAGCGTTTTATTCTTTGATGCGGGGAATGCATTCACCAGTGAATGCTATGTGCCTTATGATGCCGATGTTCCGACACTCACCAAGCACCCTTACTGTAATGAGGGTATTGATCTGGCTGAGATGCGTCTGAGCACCGGGGTAGGGCTGACCTGGATCACAGCGATCGGACCTCTGACCTTTACTTACTCGGTGCCATTGAACGAAAAACGTGGTGACCGTACTGAAGGATTCGAGTTCTCCCTGGGACAGGTTTTCTGATTGTAACGACAAAATAAATAAGGAGTCTGGGATGCGTTGGTTTATTGGGGTATTAGCGGCACTGTGTGTTCAGGTTGCAGCAGCAGAAACAACTAATGTCGGCGTTGTTGATATGGAGCGTGCATTGTTCCTGTCCGATGCGGCAAAAGTATCGGTTAAGCAGTTTGAAGTGGACAATAAAGCCGATATCGAAAAGCTGAAAGGTCTGGAAAAAGACCTGCTGGCCCTGAAAGAAAAGACTGAAAAAGACGGCGATGTGATGAGCGATGACGAGCGTCGCAAGCTGGCAAACGATTACGAACAGAAATCGACTGAGTACAAATTTTACGGGCGTAAGCTGCAGCAACTTGAGCAAAAATGGAAGCGCGAATTTTTCCAAACACAGTTGCCTCAACTTGAAAAGTTGCTTAAAGCAATCATCGATGAGGGCGGTTATGATGTGGTGCTTCAGTCCGGTGCGGTGATTTACTCTTCACCAAAAACGGATCTGACCAAGTTGTTGTTGGAACGCTTGAACGCCAAATAAGCGATTTCGGGACATGATGATGCAATTAAGCTTAGGTGAACTGGCTCAGCGATTGGGAGCCGAATTGATTGGTGATGCCGATACCGTTATCCGCGGAGTGAACACTCTCAAGGATGCAACGGCAACGGATGTCAGCTTTCTGGCGAACGCCAGCTACCGCAGTCAGCTGCCAGACAGCAATGCGGGCGCGGTGATTGTCAGTGCCAAAGAAGCGGCAGACGTGCGCGGTGCTGCATTGGTTGTTGCCAATCCTTATCTGAGCTTTGCACTCGTGACTCAGATGTTTGATAACCGCCCACAACCGGTGCGCGGCATCCACCCCTCTGCGGTGGTGGCTGCCAGCGCAACGCTGGGGGACGATGTCTGCATCGCCGCTAACGTGGTGATTGGTGAGCATTGTGTGATTGGTAACGGTTGTGAAATCGGCGCCAATACCGTGATCAGTGATCACTGTGTGCTGGGCCGTGATTGCTGCCTGCGCGCTAACGTCACTCTGTACCATGATGTGGTATTGGGAGAGCGTGTGCAGGTGCATTCGGGTACCGTGATCGGTGCTGACGGTTTCGGCTTTGCGCCGGATAAAGGCCGCTGGCATAAAATTGCACAGCTCGGCGGGGTTCGTATCGGTAATGACGTCGACATCGGCGCCAATACCTGTATCGACCGCGGTGCGCTGGGTAACACCACCATCGAAGATCATGTCATTGTCGATAACCTGGTTCAGGTTGCACATAACGTGCGCCTGGGAGAGGGAACGGCGATGGCAGGAAATTCAGGTGTTGCCGGCAGTACGACCATTGGCAAGCACTGTACGATCGCTGGTGGTGCCGGTATCGCCGGACATCTGACCCTGGCCGATGGCGTGCATGTGGCGGCGATGACCCTGATCAGTAAATCGATCAGCGAATCAGGGGCATACGCTACAGGTACCGCTCAGATGCCGATGCAGGAATGGCGTCGCAGTGCAACTCGCTTCCGACAACTTGATTCTATGGCCAAACGGCTACAACAGTTAGAAAAAAGTCACGAAGGTAAAGCTTGATGCCAGCGCACACTATTCAACAGATACAGGAATTTTTGCCACATCGTTATCCGTTCCTGTTGGTTGACCGAATTCAGGAAGTTAATCTTGACGCCGAGGACGGCGCCAATATCCGGGTGCTTAAAAATGTCACCATTAATGAAGAGTTCTTTAATGGCCATTTCCCCGGACACCCAATCATGCCCGGCGTATTAACGCTGGAAGCTATGGCCCAGGCAGCAGGATTGCTGGGGCTGACCATGCTGGGCGAAAATCGTAAGCCAACAACACTGTATTATTTTGCCGGTGCCGATCATGTGCGTTTTAAGCGCCCGATTGTGCCGGGTGACCAGGTTTGTCTTGAAGCCCGTTTTATGAGCGGACGCCGTGGCATCTGGAAATTCGATTGCCGTGCTCTTGTTGATAATAAAGTGGTCTGTGCGGCAGAAATCACCTGTGCTGAGAGAGATCTGGAGCAAGCATGATAGACCCGAGAGCCATCGTTGATCCCGGTGCCCGCATTGCGGCAAACGTGGAAATTGGTCCTTTTTCCATTATCGGCCCGGACGTAGAAATCGGCGAAGGCACGGTAATTGGCCCGCACGTTATTGTGCGCGGGCCAACAACGATTGGTAAAAACAATCGTATTTTTCAGTTTTCCAGTATTGGCGAAGAATGCCAGGACAAAAAATACGCCGGTGAGCCAACCACGCTGGTGATTGGCGATAACAACGTGATCCGTGAAGCCTGTACCTTTCACCGTGGAACGGTGCAGGATAACGGCACCACCATCGTCGGCAGCAATAACCTGTTTATGGTGAATGTGCATGTCGCTCACGATGCCGTGATTGGTGATAATTGTATTCTGGCGAACGACACCAACGTTGCCGGCCATGTAAAAATCGGTGATTGGGCCATTCTGGGCGGTGCCACACAGGTGCACCAGTTCTGCCTGATTGGCGCGCACTCTATGTGTGGTGCCGGCACCGTTGTTTTAAAAGATATTCCTGCCTATGTGATGGCGCTGGGTTATCCGGCGACGCCACACGGCATTAACAGCGAAGGTCTGAAACGCCGTGGTTTCAGCAAAGAAAGTATTATGCTGATACGCAGTGCGTATAAAACCCTGTACCGTCAGGGCCTGACACTGGCCGAAGCACTGGAAGTACTGGTGCCGCAGGCTGAACAGGACGATGGCGTGCGGCAGTTGGTCGAAAGCCTGCAGGCCGCTTCACGGGGCATTATCCGATAATCATGCGTATTGCGATTGTTGCCGGTGAGACGTCGGGCGATATGCTCGGCGCAGGCCTGATTAAATCTCTCAAAGACCGTTACCCCGATGCCCGGTTTGAAGGTATTGGTGGTCCTTTAATGCAGGCCCATGGTTTCCACAGTTTTGTGCCGATGGAACGCCTGTCGGTGATGGGATTGGTGGAAGTGCTGGGGCGCCTGTTCGAGTTGCTGAAAGTCCGCCGTGACCTGATTAAACACTGGAAGAAAAATCCGCCGGATGTCTTTATCGGCATCGATGCCCCGGATTTTAATCTCACTCTGGAACAGAAATTACGTGCAGCGGGTATTAAAACCGCGCATTACGTCAGTCCTTCGGTCTGGGCCTGGCGGGAAAAGCGTGTGTTTAAAATCGCCAAAGCCGTCGACCTGATGCTGACGCTGTTTCCGTTTGAAGCCCGGTTCTATGAAGAACATCAGGTGCCGGTGAAATTTGTCGGCCATCATCTGGCGGATAAAATCCCGTTTGAAACACCGGTCGCTCCGGCCCGGGAAACGCTTGGACTGGATAGCAAACGTCCGGTGGTTTGTCTGATGCCCGGCAGTCGCAGTGGTGAGGTCGAACGTCTGGGAGCTTTGTTTCTGCAGACTGCTGAACGCATGTTGCTGAAGCGCAACGACCTGCAATTTATTATTCCGGCCGCCTCGGTCGAGCGCCGCAATCAGATTGAAGCTATGCTCGCCGCCTATCCGGCCAGCCTGCCGGTTAAAGTGGTGCTGGGGCAGTCGCATACCTGTATGGCCGCAGCCGATACTATTTTGCTGGCGTCCGGTACAGCGACTCTCGAAGCCATGCTGCTGAAAAAGCCAATGGTGGTGAGTTATATCGTGGCGCCACTGACGTATAAAATTCTGAAAAAGCTTGTCACTCAGCCTTATATTTCGCTGCCTAATTTACTGGCCGGACGCGAACTGGTACCCGAGTTTATTCAGCACGAGGCAACGCCTGAAAATCTGTCTGAAGCTATGCTGGTGCGTCTGGAAGATTCCGATGCCATGAGTCAGCTGCATGAAACCTTCCTGTTTATCCACCGTCAGCTGAAGCGTAATGCCGATGAAGAAGCGGCGGATGCCATCAGCGCTTTGCTGCAGCGATAATGACTGACGCTTTCACGGCGGAAACAGCCGCCGTTTTTCAGACCGAAATCGAAACCTCCCTGTCAGAGCAGGGCATTCCTTATTGTGGCGTTGACGAAGCCGGTGCCGGGCCGCTGTGCGGTGACGTAGTTGCCGCAGCGGTGATTCTCGATCCGGCCAATCCGGTTGAAGGGCTGAATGACTCGAAAAAACTCACGGAAAAAAAGCGTGAAAAATTATTCGATGAAATTCGCGAAAAGGCGCTGGATTACTGTATTGCCCGTGCCACGGTTGAAGAAATCGACCGGCTTAATATTCTCAATGCCCGTATGCTGGCGATGAGCCGTGCCATTGATGGTCTTAAACTGCCTTGTCAGCATGCGTTGGTGGATGGCAATAAAGCACCGCAAACACCACTCGAAGTCACCACCATTATTAAAGGTGACAGTCTGGTAACGGCGATTTCCGCGGCCTCGGTATTGGCTAAAGTTCAGCGCGACCGGGAAATGCTGGAACTGGATAAACAGTATCCGGGGTACGGTTTTGCCAAACACAAAGGTTATGGCACCGCCGCGCATATGGAAGCCTTACAGGCGCTTGGTCCCTGCGAAATTCACCGGCGCAGTTATGCACCGGTAAAAGCCCTGCTGCAGGACTGAACAAACGGATTTAATGCGCGCTTAACGGCGGAACTTAATCGCCTGCTCGTAGGTGCGGCGACGCAGAAGATCGCGCATGGCCTCATTGCTTTCCAGCTGTGCCAGCTCCTGCCATTCTATCCGTTCACCAATTCCCATCTGAATCGTTGAGTTCTGTTTCTTCAGGAATTCTGCCGGAATCCGCAGCGTGCGCAGCGCAGGGTGCACTTTTCCCAGCATATGAAAACTGCGGCTGTTATGACCATGAAAGTAAATCGGGATGACCGGCACTTCGGCTTTGCGGATCAGACGCATGCTGGAAATTGACCAGGGGCGGTCATAAACACCGGATTGGCCTTTATACCAGGTAGACACTTCTCCGGCGGGGAACAGCCCCAGCCCTTCACCACGTTCCAGCTGAGCCAGAGATTTACGCATACCGCCCATGCCTTTCGGGCCTGAATTTTCAAACGGGTTCACGGTGATAAACAGGTCGGAAATCGGTGCAAAATAGCTCAGCAAAAAATTAGCAACCGCACGGAATTCGGGGCGCTTCCGGCCAATCACCAACAGCAGAATAACGCCATCAAGAAAGCCAAAAGGGTGGTTGGACACGGTAACAAAAGGCCCTTCTGCAGGAATGGCCGCATCAAGGGCTGCAGGGTCGTAATCCAGATGGATTTTCAGATGGTGCAGGGCATTTTCAATCATATCGATGCCCTGTTTTTCGTCCAGCTGATTGTAGATACGGTTCAGTGTCGGACCTTTCAGCAGGCGCAGCAGAAATTCCAGTTTACGCGGTGTCAGGCCGGTGGCCTGCAGTAAGCCCTGACGATCAAACAACTCCATAGCGCAACTACTCTTTATTATTGGATTCGGTGGCATAATAGCGCCCTGTCCACAGACCGCGGCGCGTTGAATAATTTTATGACCGAAATGCTACAGAAATTTGATGTTATCGTCATTGGCGCCGGTGCCGCCGGATTAATGTGCGCTGCACAAGCGGCTGCCCGTGGCCGTTCGGTACTGATTGTTGATCATGCCAATAAAGCGGGTAAGAAAATTCTGATGTCGGGTGGTGGGCGTTGTAATTTTACCAACTACTTTGTCGCCCCGGATAAATACCTAAGCCATAACCCGCATTTCTGTAAGTCGGCGCTGAAACGTTATACCCAATGGGATTTTATTGCGTTGGTGGAATCCCATGGTATTGCCTATCACGAAAAGAAAGACGGCCAGCTGTTCTGCGATAACAAAGCATCGGACATCCTCAATATGCTGCTCAGCGAGTGTGAGCAGCAGGGCGTACAGATCTGGCTGGACACCGCAGCCAGTGATATTGCTCAGAGCGATCAGTCAGGCTGTCGTTATCAGATGAAGGCGGGCAGTCGCTTACTTGGCTGTGAGTCGCTGGTGGTTGCCACCGGCGGGCCGTCAATTCCAACGTTGGGAGCGACAGGCTTTGGCTATGAACTGGCGCAGCAGTTTGGTCTTAAGGTATATCCGCCGCGGGCGGGTCTGGTGCCTTTTACCCTGACCGATCATAACAAGCAGCTGAGTGAGGCATTGTCCGGCACGGCACTTAATATAGAGGTGGAGTGCGCGGGCCAGGTTTTCCGCGACGATATGCTGTTTACCCACCGGGGTCTCAGCGGCCCGGCCATGCTGCAGATTTCGTCTTATTGGCAGGCGGGACAGAGCCTGATGATTAATCTGCTGCCTGAACAGGATGTGGCAGCGCTGCTGCGCCAGTTGCAGCATGAGCGGCCAAAGCTGACGCTGAAAAACTGGCTGGCGGAGCTGACCACACAGAAGTTTGCCGAGTACTGGCTGGCATCCTCTGTCTGGCAACAAAGCACGCTGGCTCAGCTGTCCGGTGCCGATATGGATGCCATTGCTCAGGGGCTGCATCAGTGGCAGGTTAAACCGGCCGGAACCGAAGGTTACCGCACCGCCGAGGTGGCACTGGGCGGAGTTGATACCGCTGAGTTGTCATCCAAAACCATGGAAGCGCAACGCTTCCCGGGCTTGTTCTTTATTGGCGAAGTGGTGGATGTCACCGGTCATCTGGGCGGGTTTAACTTCCAGTGGGCCTGGTCAAGCGCAGTGGCAGCCGCTGAGTTTGTCTGATGCATTCGCGTACAAGACGGTCTTAAAACCACATTATTAAGATACTTTTCTTCTGACAGCCGGAAGGTAGATCTGAGTGACCGGAGATTGATTGGCTAAACTGAAGTCAAACTGGTCTGTTACGGGAAGACTTCCGATGAAAGGTGTGGTTTTTGACATCCTGCGTGACATGGTCGAGGAGCAGTTCGGCCTTGCTGGCTGGAATGCGCTACTCGATAAGGCCGGTGCTGATGGGCTGTATATCTCAACCCAGACCTATCCGGACGAGGAGTTACTGAAACTGGTTGCTGCAGCCAGCGAGGTAACGGGGAAACCTGCCGATGAGCTGGTGTTCAGCTTTGGTGAGTTTATGGTGAAAGAGTTCTACAAGCGCTTTCCGGGATTTTTCGATAACGCCAGTGGCCTGATTGATTTCCTGATATCGGTTGACCGCATCGTGCATGTCGAGGTGAGGAAACTCTATCCGGATGCGGCCCTGCCCAGTTTCACCTATGAAGGTGGCAGCAGTGACGAAGTCACGATGAATTATCGCTCTCCGCGTAAGCTTTGCCGGCTGGCAGAAGGCCTGATCGCCGGCAGTGCCGAGCATTTTGGCGAGAAATATCAGCTGCAGCATGATCCTTGTATGCACCGGGGCGCAGATTGTTGCAGTCTGCACATTAAGCTGGAGAGGTAATGGTCGCGATGTCTGAGATGGATTACGAAAAAGCCTACCTGCGGGAGAAACAGCTGCGTAAACAAGCGGAGCAATTGTTGGAAGACCGTTCGCGTGAACTCTTTCTGACCAATGAACAGCTGAAAGAAGTAAACCGCAATTTGCAGGAGCAGCAGCAGATTGTTGTGCAATCAGAAAAGATGGCTTCGCTTGGCGTCCTGGCCGCCGGGGTCGCCCATGAAATTAATAATCCACTGGGCTATATCTACAGCAATTTTTCCAGTCTGGTGGAAGGTCTGCAGGATATACAGCGTTTTCTGCATCATATGGACGGTATCATCGCTAAAGGCGACACTGCCGAATCTCTGCGTGATGGCTGGCGTAATGCCTTATTACAATATGATATTGCCTACCTGCTCAGCGATTATCAGAGTCTGGCACTGGAAACCATTGAAGGGCTGGAGCGGGTAAAGCAGATTGTGGCCGATCTGAAATCCTTTATCCGCCAGGACGATGGTGAAAAAGCGCCGGTGGATGTGAATGACTGCCTGCGTGGGGCGCTGAATATTCTTAATAATCAGACCAAGTACCATGCGCAGGTCGATGTTGATTATGGTGAACTACCGGTTATTCAGGGCTATTTTGGCAAGCTCAATCAGGTGTTTACCAACCTGATCGCCAATGCCAATCAGGCCGTACCGGAAAATGGTCTGATCCGTATCAGCAGCCGGCTGGTGGATGGCTGGATTGAGGTTGCGGTCAGCGATAACGGCCACGGCATCAGCGAAGAGAACATGCGCTACCTGTTTACCCCGTTTTTTACCACCAAGCCGGTTGGGGAGGGCACGGGCCTGGGATTGTCGATTTCCCATGGCATGGTGCAGGAGCACGGCGGCGAAATACTGGTAAAAAGTAAACCCGGCGAAGGCTCGACCTTTACCGTCAGACTGCCTGTTAAGACCGATTAGCCGGGGCTTCCCGCGTATCTGCTCAGCCTTGTCGGGCTGACATCTCTTGTTTGATTCCTTCATTCATATAAGAAATATCAGGTATACATGGTATTGATTTCAATTATGGGGATGAAATCACTACTATTCGCCTGCATTTAACGTATTGCCCGCAGTCATTGTGACTGTCAGGACGAACGTCACCCACCAACTTGAAGGACTGATTCATGTCATACCAAGCTGAAACCAAAACCGCTCAGGCGCTGATCGAACAGAACGGTGCTCAGTGGTCTGCTATCAAGCCAGAATCTGTAGCCCGTATGCGTCTGCAGAACAAATTCAAAACCGGTCTGGATATCGCTAAGTACACTGCCGCTATCATGCGTCGTGACATGGCTGCATTCGATGCAGACAAAACCAAATACACTCAGTCTCTGGGTTGCTGGCACGGTTTCGTAGGTCAGCAGAAACTGATCTCCATCAAGAAGCACTTCGGTACTACCGAACGTAAATACCTGTACCTGTCTGGCTGGATGGTTGCTGCTCTGCGTTCTGACTTCGGTCCACTGCCTGACCAGTCTATGCACGAGAAGACTGTTGTTGCTGACCTGATCGAAGAACTGTACAAGTTCCTGCGTCAGGCTGATGCACGTGAACTGGGTGGCCTGTTCCGTGAACTGGACGCTGCACGCGCTGCTGGCGACGAAGCTAAAGCCAAAGAAGTCGAAGCTAAGATCGATAACTACGAAACTCA
>NZ_DDCJ01000088.1:14068-14634 GCF_002335285.1 Thalassolituus sp. UBA2009 | reverse complement strand
TACCTGCTGGCTAAGAAAATGATCGAAGCGGGTGCTTGTGCACTGCAGATCGAAAACCAGGTTGCTGATGAGAAGCAGTGTGGTCACCAGGACGGTAAAGTGACTGTTCCACACGCTGACTTCCACTCTAAAATCCGCGCTCTGCGTTACGCTTTCCTGGAAATGGGTGTTGACGACGGTATCATCGTTGCACGTACCGACTCCGAAGGTGCTGGCCTGACCAAGCAGATCGCTGTTGTGAACGAGCCAGGTGACGAAGGCGACATCTACAACTCCTTCCTGGACGTTGAAGAAGTAACTCCTGAAGAAACCAAAGCGGGTGACGTACTGATCAGCCGTGATGGCAAACTGGTTCGTCCTAAGCGTCTGGCTTCTGGTCTGTTCCAGTTCCGTGAAGGTACTGGCCATGAGCGTTGCGTATTCGACTGTATCCACGCTATCAACGCTGGTGCTGACCTGCTGTGGATCGAAACTGCGATCCCAACTGTTCACGAAATCCGTGACATGATGAACGACGTTCGTAAAGTTCACCCAGATGCGAAACTGGTTTACAACAACTCTCCATC
>NZ_DDCJ01000088.1:7930-13812 GCF_002335285.1 Thalassolituus sp. UBA2009 | reverse complement strand
AAAGACGTTTCTGCTTACGACCGTAGCAAGCTGATGTCTGCTGACTACGATGCGTCTGAGCTGGCTGCAGAAGCTGACAAGCGTATCCAGAACTTCCAGGCTGAATCTTCACGTGAAGCGAACATCTTCCATCACCTGATCACTCTGCCTACTTACCACACCACTGCTCTGTCTGTGGACAACCTGGCAAAAGAATACTTCGGCGAAGCCGGTATGCTGGGTTATGTTGCTGGCGTACAGCGTAAGGAAATCCGTCAGGGTATCGCTTGCGTTAAGCACCAGAACATGTCCGGTTCTGACATCGGTGATGATCACAAAGAGTACTTCTCTGGTGATTACGCACTGAAAGCAGGCGGTGCTAAGAACACTTCTAACCAGTTCAACAACATCTAAGATCTCTTAGAAAATGTTGACACGTTAGTGTTCAGAAAAAGCGACCTTCGGGTCGCTTTTTTTATGGCTGTTATCCGCTGCCGGGGAAAGGGAGGGGCATACTGCAGGCTGTAACATTCTGCAACGGCATGTTGCCTTTAGGCGTTACCAAAACTCACAGAAGATCCATCGTCTCGGTAGGTATTACTCGTTAATATCAATATCAGTGGCGTATATTTACCAATAGCTGTGGCTCTGCAGTTGTCTGGTCATGCCTTATCGCCTTGCCGTTCCCGTCTTCTTCTTACGTGGTGGCAGGCCCTGACAGGAAACATCATGGCGGTTACCCCGGAATCCCTTCACCAGCGTGTGATTTTTAAGGTTTTGCTGTTAATGGTCAGTGGTGCTGGCATCCTGTACTTCCTTATTAATATTCAGCGCGGACTGGTCGGGTTGGCCTGGGCTGAGCTGGCGATGAGCATCGCCTCGTTGTGGTTATGGCGTAATGTCGATGCTTTGAAAGCCCTGCGGCTGTGGTCTTTTCTGTACCTGATCCCGTTTTTCTCCATCATCCTGTTTGCATTATCTGACCCACGTATCAGCTACGGTATGTTTGTCTGGGTACTGCTGATTCCGATTGTTTCTTATCTGTTGCTCGGTTTGTGGCGTGGCTTTGCTATGGCCTGCCTTTTTATGACGCTGGCAGCCATCGTTTATATCTGGCGCTTCCACAGTAACCCGGAAGTGATTAATACGGTTGTACTGGCGAATGTGATGGTGTGTGCCGCTGCCTTGTGGGCCTTCTCTCATATTTATGAGTTAAGCCGCGAACGTTCGCAGAGAATCCTGCTGAAGCTGGCATCCAGAGATGCTCTGACCGGTTTATATAACCGTCTGCGTCTGACTGAAATCTTTAACCGTGAGCGTCAGCAGGCCGAAGTCCAGCGACAGCCGCTCAGTCTGCTGCTGATCGACCTCGATTATTTTAAGAAAATTAACGACCACTACGGCCATGACACAGGCGATCAGGTTCTGGTGGCTGTCGCGTCTCATATTCAGCGGAATATCCGTCGCCGGGATTCGGCCTTTCGCCTCGGTGGCGAAGAATTCTGCATCCTGCTGCCCGGGAGTGGGCGGGAAGAAGCACATGCTGTTGCCGACGTTTTACGTACTGGCCTGGCGGAACAGCATCCGCTGGTCGCGGGTCTGCCGGTCACACCGACGCTGAGTGCCGGAGTTGCCACCCTCGGTGATGACGGAAAGGATTTTGTTCACCTCTACAGTATGGCCGATCAGCGATTGTATCTGGCCAAGCATTCCGGCCGGAACCGCGTGGTCAGTCAGGGGCAGGCGCTGCAGGGCGATTCTGTTGCGGGAGAAAATGCATCGTCTCCGGTATTGCAGGCAACGCTGTAATTCTGATATGCGGATTACCTCTTTATGCTCGCGATTATCTGGCCATTTTCATAATATTAATTCCTTTGGTTCATTAATTCTTAAAGAGTCGGTGTGTTTTCTCTGAGCTGAGAGTCAGTCCTGCAAGCGCGGCTAAGCCTGATGGCTGATTGTGGGTTAGGGAGCACTTACTCGGCTTGTGTGCATTGAATCTGCTGAAAAAGAGCTGACTTTGTGCTGGATTTTCGCTGTTGGACTTTAGTCGGATGAGTCGTTAAAACACGCGCTGATAACCAAACACACGCAGATGTGTCCACATTGAATCAGGTGCATTATGACGACCATGACCGACCCGGCGCTCTCACCGCGCTCCTCCGGGCCAGCTCCGCTTGCTGCAGCAACAGGTGTGGGGCTACGCCGCTGGCTGGCATCCAGCCTGACCCAGCACGACCATTTTTCTGCTTATTTTGAACCGCTGATCCAGCTTTTTCTGCCTCACTGGAGTACCGCTGGCTGGCGTGCCCGCGTACTCGAAGTACGTACGGAGCTCGAGGATGTGTATTCACTGGTGCTGCGTCCGGCTAAAGGCTGGGCGGGTTTTCAGGCCGGACAATACGTTGAAATCAGCGCAGAACAGGATGGCCGCCGGGTCAGCCGGATCTTCAGCATTTCATCCTCTCCCGCCTATTTTGCCCGTACCGGACTGATTGAGCTGACCATCCGCGTACAGGATCAGGGACGTATAACGCCCTGGTTACGCCAGCATTTTGCCGGTGGTGGACTGGTAACTCTGTCAGCGGCACAGGGGGATTTTATTGCGAGCGAGGGCAGTGCGCCCTTGCTGCTGATTGCCGGTGGCAGTGGCATCACACCTTTCCGTTCGCTGTTGCAGCAACTGCAGCGTGAGGGCTCTGCGCGCCCGGTGCAGTTGCTGTATTTTGCCCGCCATGCACAGCACTTTCTGTTCCGTGAAGAATTCGACCGTCTGCTGCTGGATATGCCGCAGTTCAGTCTGACACTGCTGAATAACGAAGATCATGGTTTTATCAGTGCAGAGCATATCCGTGAATATTGCCCGGACTTCTCCGCCCGCGACATTATGATTTGTGGCCCGACGCCGATGATTCAGGCTGCGCGCGCCGTACTGAGCTGAGCTGGATGTTGATCCGGCGCAGATCCGTTTTGAATATTTTGGTGCGGCACCCATTGATATGCAGCGTGCCAATGCCAGTGACACGCTGGTGGCCTTTAAACGTTCGGCAATTAATGCCGACGTTGCCGCTGAACCGGCACAAACACTCCTTGATGTCGCAGAACAGGCCGGACTTAAACCCGTCAGTGGTTGCCGTATTGGTGTCTGCCATCAGTGCATCTGCAAAAAGGAAAGCGGGGTGGTGTTTAACACCAAAACCGGTACCTATTCCGATACCGGCAGCGAAGATATTCAGCTGTGTATTTCGGTTGCCGCCAGCGACCTGATTCTGGATTTGTGAGGCTAATAATGACAACAAGTATTCCATCAGCAGAAACCCTGTTAAGTTTTGAACAGGAAATCAATGCCATCCGTGATGAAACCCTGAGCAAAGTCGGCCAGGCCGATGCTGATTATATTCGTCGTGTTATCCGTTTTCAGCGGGGGCTGGATTTAAGCTCCCGACTGGTGATTGTGCTCGGTTTTATACATCCGTTATTCTGGGTTGCCGGGGTTCTTATGTTGGCGCTGGCTAAAATTCTCGACAATATGGAAATTGGTCATAACGTGATGCACGGCCAGTATGACTGGATGAATGACCCGCACATTAATTCGCGCAATTTTGAGTGGGATATTGTTGGTGATGGTGATTCCTGGAAGCGTTATCACAACCACGAGCACCACACCTACACCAATATTATCGGTAAAGACCGTGACTATGGTTATGGTCTGCTGCGCCTGAGTGACGATATTCCATGGCGTAAGAAAAACCTCTGGCAGTTTTTTACTTACCTGAATCTGAGCCTTTTATTTCAATGGGGTGTGGCGTATCACGAGTTAGCTGCCGAACGTATTTTCTTTGGCAAACGGCGTAAAGAGAGCCATCTGCCGATCAGCCGCAGTGAATTAAAATCGGCTTTTTTCAGCAAAATCGGCAAGCAGGTTTTTAAAGATTATATTTTCTGGCCGTTGTTGTGCTTTCCGGTTTTCTGGTCGGTATTGCTGGGCAACCTGTGTGCAAACCTGATCCGCAATCTGTGGACCTCGACCATTATTTTTTGCGGACATTTTACTGAAGACGCGCAAACCTTCAGTGAAGAAGAATGTAAAAACGAAACCCGCGGTCAATGGTACTACCGCCAGATTCTGGGTTCGTCCAACCTTGAAGGTGCGCGCTGGTTTCATATTCTGACCGGCCATTTAAGCTGTCAGATTGAACATCATCTGTTTCCGGATATTCCGGCACGTCATTATCCTGCGATGGCGCAAAAGGTAGAGCAGGTGTGTAAGACGCATGGCATTCCTTATAACACCGGCTCGTTTGCTCATCAGTACCTGACGGTGGTTAAACGCGTGTTGCGTTATTCCTTCCCGGATAAAGCGGGGCAGGAACCACTGACCAACCACTGAGCGCATCTGCGTTCGGGTTCTGACGGGGAAGCCGCTAACGGCTTCCCCGTTTTTGTATCTGCATGATCCGTCTTGGTGCGCAGACGGTGCATCACGGCTGTTTTTTAGTGCGGATTTTTGCTGGTTTCCATCTTTATGGGCCAATCTTGCCCTGCAACTCTGGCATAATGTGGCGGTTTTATTCATATTTCTGTTATTCCTGACCAGTTGGCCAAGTTATTGCTAAATTGGCAATGAATCTGTTTTTAACAGCCTGCATGCAGGTACTACCTTTGGAGCAAAACCATGATGAAAAAACACAAGAACTGGCAACGCTGGGTAACGTCTGCGGCTCTGGCGCTGGGTCTGAGCACTGGCGCAATGGCCGAAGATCCGATGAAAGTTGGCTTCGTGTACGTTGGCCCGGTGGGTGATTATGGCTGGTCTTATGAGCATGACCGTGGTCGTATGGAAGCGCAGAAATTCTTCGGCGACAAAATCGAAACCACCTTTGTTGAGAAAGTACCTGAAGGCGCTGATGCCGAGCGTGTGATCCGTCAGATGGCGCAGAGCGGTCATGATCTGATTTTCACCACCTCCTTCGGTTTTATGAACCCGACTGAAAAAGTCGCCAAGCGTTTTCCAAAAGTATTCTTTGAGCACGCAACCGGTTACAAGCGCGCCAAAAACCTCTCTACCTATGTACTGCGTACTTATGAAGGTCGTTATGTTTCCGGTATCGCTGCCGGCATGATGACCAAAACCAACACCATTGGTTACATTGCTTCTTTCCCGATTCCGGAAGTTATCCGCGATATCAACTCCGTATATATGGCGGCTAAATCCGTTAATCCGGATGTAAAAATCAAAATCATGTGGGTAAGCACCTGGTATGACCCGGTTAAAGAAAGCGAAGCCGCCAATGCTCTGATCGACCAGGGCGTTGACGTGCTGATTCAGCATACCGATTCACCAGCACCATTGATGGCTGCTGAAAAGCGTGGCGTAAAAGCCATTGGTCAGGCATCCGATATGAGCAAGTTTGCACCGAATGCACACATGTTCTCTATCCGTGATGACTGGGCTCCGCATTACATCAAAACCATTCAGGAAATTATGGATGGCACCTGGAAACCGGAAGATTTCTGGGGTGGTTTTGCTGAAGACATGCTGGTGGTTGCCTCTGTTAATGACAACCTGCCCGCTGATGTAAAAACCGCGGTGACAAAAGCGCATGATGACATCAAATCCGGTAAGCTGAAGCCATTTACCGGCCCGATGAAGAGCAATGAAGGTAAGCTGGTGATCGAAGCCGGCCACACCCTGACCGACGAAGAACTGGCCGGTGTAAACTGGTTTATCGAAGGCATTGACGCTACTATCCCGAAATAATACTGACCTAGGGCCTGTTAACACTAAGTGAATCAGGCCTGCTGAGAACCAGCTTTTCTCAGGACAAGGAGAGAGGAGTGATATTAGCGGGCTAAATAAATGACGAACGACGACGTTCATGAGGAAAACTGGCCTCAGCCCG
>NZ_DDCJ01000088.1:2563-7719 GCF_002335285.1 Thalassolituus sp. UBA2009 | reverse complement strand
CTCATCCTGCGTTGCTGTTCGTTCGCTTAACCCGTTAGGCCACACTCTCAGCGCCTTGCCTGAGAAGTTTTTAGCCGATAACAGGCCTGTTTAATTAGTGTTAACAGGTCCTGATGTCATTGTTCCGGCAGGGCGGCTACGGCCGCTCTGCCTGCATGGAAGCCAGACCATAAGAGCCCAAGACGCCATTCTCTTGGTAAGAAGGGAAACGCCTTTATCGGTTGTGCCGCAAGGCATCGCAGCATAAACGCGGTTCCAAAATACCCTCTTGGTAAGAGTGAATACCGGACTTCTTTTTGCGCCAGATAACTATCCACAGCGTAAAAAGACACCTGCCGGGTACGGATGTTCGCAAGACTCTTGTTGGCCGCCAGGTGCTTATTTTTAATAAAAAAGGCACGAACTATGACGATGAATAATGTTCCCCTCATTGATATTTCCCCACTGTTCAGTGACAACCGTGAAGACTGGCGACCGGTCGTGGACAAAATCGATCAGGCCTGCCGTGAGATCGGGTTTTTCTATATTCAGGGACACGGTATTTCCTCAGCCCAGCTTGAGAGTATGTTTGCCCTGGCAAAAACATTTTTTGCCCAGCCGGAAGAGCTCAAACAGCAGATACTGATTGCCAACAGCAGCAACCACCGTGGTTGGGGCAGTGCCGGTGCTGAACAGCTGGACCCGGGCAAGCCAAGCGACTGGAAAGAAACCTTCGATATGGCGCTCGATATCCATCCTGAGCATCCGGTTGTTAAGGCATGTCCACAGCTTTACGGCCCGAATCAATACGGTGTATTGCCCGGTTTTCAGCAGCAGATGAATCAGCATTACGGATTGCTGATGAGCGTTGCCCGTCGCCTGTTAAAAGCCATGGCGATTGCACTGCAGTTACCCGATGACTTTTTTAACCAGTATTTTGATGATCAGCATATTTCCGTGCTGCGCATGATCCATTACCCGCCACGTCCGGCCGACCAGGTGGTGGATGCCGATGCCAAGGCCGCCGGCGCGCATACCGATTACGGCTGCCTGACCCTGCTGTTACAGGATGATGTCGGTGGTCTGGAGGTACGTAACGCCCGTGATGAATGGGTTGCGGCGCCGCCGGTTAAAGATGCGCTGGTGGTGAATATCGGTGATTTAATGCAGCGCTGGACCAACGATTATTACCGCTCCACCGAGCATCGTGTACGCAACCTGGCCCCCGGTGTGCATCGTTATTCCATGCCGTTCTTTGTCGAACCTCGTTACGACACACCGGTAAGCTGTATTCCCAGCTGTATTACCGCCGAGCGTGATGCACGCTATCCTTTAATTACCAGTGGCGAGTGGATTTTATCGCGCTTTGCTGCCACCTATGCCTATCGTACCCAGAACAAAGGCTAATCAAGGAGATCAATATGAGCGGATTTGAACACATCCTGCAGAATACACGGGCAGCAACTGAGCTGGCCGACGAAGCCTTTTTACGGGCCTTGCCAAAAACCGAACTGCACCTGCATCTGGAAGGTTCGCTGGAGCCGGAACTGATGTTTGAGCTGGCTGCCCGTAATGGCATTCAACTGCCGTATCAGGATGTGGATCAGATCCGCCAGGCATACAACTTTACCAATCTGCAGTCCTTTCTCGATATTTACTACCAATGTGCTGACGTACTGCGTACCGAGCAGGATTTTTACGATTTAACCTGGGCTTATCTGCAACGCTGCCATGACGAGGGCGTGGTGCATATAGAACCCTTCTTTGACCCGCAGACACATACCGAGCGCGGCATTGCCATGGAAACCGTGCTGGACGGCATCAGCCGCGCGTTGGCGGATGGCCAGGAGCAACTTGGCATCAGCAGCGGCCTGATTCTGTGTTTTCTGCGTCACCTGAGCGAAGAAGCGGCTTTTGTCACTCTTGAGCAGGCCATCCCTTATCTGCATTTATTTATTGGTGTCGGGCTCGACTCTTCCGAACTGGGTAACCCGCCGGAGAAATTTGCCAAGGTGTTTGCCGCCGCCGCTGAGCTTGGTTTACATCGTGTGGCCCATGCCGGTGAAGAAGGCCCGATTGCTTATATCGAAGGTGCTCTCGACGTATTAAATGTAGAGCGTATTGACCATGGGGTGCGCTGCACTGACAGCGAAGCGATGATGACACGCCTTGCAGCCGAAGGGATTCCATTAACCGTTTGCCCGTTGTCGAATACCCGCTTAAAGGTGTATCAGCACATGAGCGAGCACCCGATTCTGCAATTACTGCAACGTGGTCTTTGCGTTACCGTTAATGCCGATGATCCGGCATTTTTTGGTGGTTATCTGCTCGCCAATTATCAGGCTCTGGCCGACCATCTGGGTATGACCCGTGGTCAGGCTGCACAACTGGCCACCAACAGCATTCAGGCCAGCTTTATTGCGGTAGAACAAAAAACCTTATTGCTGGAAAAGCTGGAACAGGTGATTGCTGCCTGAGGTTTTTATACCCGCCCGCGGCTTTACTTGCCAACCACGATAAAAAAGAAACCGCATACCGGAAACGGAATGCGGTTTTTTTATGAGCGGGGACAGCTCCGTGCCGGCGAGAGAAACGTGTTTATCAATAATCAGCAGGAATGGCTCCCGGTGACCGTTAGCCGTTTGGCTGCTGCAGCCAGTAAGCATCTGGAATATAGATGATGAAAGCCTCCCAGTGCATGAAACAGAAAACCGAATTTCCCTCCGGCGCGTGCCGGGAATACTGCAGAGCCAAAGTATAAGCGGGTTGCAGGTGCCTCTCCGTTCTTTAATCTCTCAGCAAGGGGTTCAATATAAAGCCATGAGCGCGTCTGACCAAAGGCCAGCAAAATTTCACGATCCGATCTCTGTTCCACGCGCCATGCTGAAAAGCGGTTGGCTGCACTATAGGCGAGATCCCGCACCTGGCTGTCACTGGATGGGCAGGCCAATATTTTAGCCAGCAGCCAGCGTTCGGTTTTAAACAGCCGCGTCGTATAAAAGGCTTCTATAAATTCAGCTAACCCCAAATTCCCAGGCACTGTGATGGTGTAGCAATCGGTAAAGGCTCCGGAAGTCTGGCAACTGGCAAGAAAAGAATGTTCCGGAACGGAAGACAGAGCAGGCATCGAATATAACCTCTTAAAGGACTAATGATTGCTGATAAATGTCCGTATTCAGCACCCAGCAGACATTCAGATTAAAGCCTGGGGCCTGTTAACACTAATTAAACAGGCCGGATTTTTAGAGTTAACAGGCCCTGGTATTTCCGGTAATAAGCGACGGTTGTTCAGACCCCGTATTACTGGTGCGGACAGGGGCTCCTTATGTGACCTGAGTAAAGGATTCTGCTGGGGAGGTCTGTTGCTCCGTATACTGAGGTTGCCGGAATTCAGCGACGACGATGCTGCACTGCGGCTGGTTCCGCTGGCGCAGCAACCGACCCAGCCGGAAGCCGGCGATGAGCTGGCCCTGAATGGCCAGCCCGGATAGGCGGTCAGCGCTCTGAGCTGGCAGCCTCAGTCAAAGTCACCCGGCTGGTAAGAGCCCACATCAGCACCAAATCCCACGGCAAAGCGGTTCCAGCTGTTGATATTGCAGATGGCCAGCGTCAGGCTGGTAAGCTCTGCATCGCTAAAGGATTTTCGTACATCATCCAGAAGCTGCTCTGCCGGATGCTGTTGAGACAACAGCGTCAGGGCTTCTGCCCAGGCCAGCGCCGCCTGTTCGCGCGGACTGAAAAAGGGTGCTTCACGCCAGGCGCTGAGCGTGTACAGACGCTGTTCGCTCTCGCCGGCTGCGCGGGCATCTTTACTGTGCATATCCAGACAATAGGCACAGCCGTTCAGCTGCGAAACCCGCAGTTTCACCAGTTCCAGCAGCGATTTTTCCAGTCCGCATTCTTTCAGATATTGCTCACCGGCCATTAAGGGCTTCATGGCGGCGGGGGCCGCCTGATAGTAGTTAAGACGCTGAGTCATAAGGCTCTCCTTATTGCATTTGGTTAATCGTGATGAGGTTGAAATACCTGTGCAGAGTAACGGCCAGCTCCCGGCAGTAATTGTAAAAATACGACATGCGCAAGGCTTTTACGGTGCTGTGAGGCGCTTGGGAGGTTTGTTAGACTGGCAAGAACCGCCGTCTGCAATGCAGCGGCAGAACCGCTGCACGGGTATGGCAATGACACAGCATCTTACTCATCTTGGATTCCGGTTTTTCCGGCCAACAACGGCATTACAGCCGCTGGTACAGTGTTATTGGCATATCCGCTGTCATGTGGGGCAGTCGGCACTGGCCGATGAATTTCTGCACCCTGAAGGAGGTTCGGGTGTGGTGTTTAATTTTGCCGATCCGCTGATTTTCAATGGCCAGCCTTATCTCGGCCCCTGTCTGTTAATTGGTCCTGCGCAACGTACGGGTACCCTGACACTGAGCGGTCAGGTCGATGCTATTGGCGTGCGCTTTTATCCTGGTGCGGCACATGCATTTTTTCAGCTGCCGCTGGCCGAGCTGAATGGTTGTCTGTTACCGGTTACCGATCTGCCTTTGGAAGCAAGCTGGCAGCAGGTATGGGAAGTGGATGCGGTCAATGAACGTTTGCAACAGATTGAACTCTGGCTGCTGCGGCAGCTGGATGTGCAGATTCAGGCAAAAAATCCTCTGGTGGCGTTGCTGCCTTCATTGCCAGACAGCGGGCAGTTTTCTACCGCCGATCTGGCCGAGCGTATGGCACTGGGAGAGCGTCAGGTTGAGCGATTATTCCGGCAATGGGTCGGTCTGACACCGAAACAGCTGGCCCGTATCCGTCGTGTTCAGCATGCACGGGAATTACTGAAAACAGCGCCAGCCGATCTGACGGGAACGGCTTATAACGCCGGCTATTTCGATCAGGCACATTTTATTCATGATTTTAAACAGGTGGTGGGCCTTACCCCCGGGCAGTACCGGCAGCGACTGAAGCAGCGCGATCGTTTGGAGTAAGCCGGGCGAAAAACAGCGGGTTTAGGGCCTGTTTAATTAGTGTTAACAGGCCCTGGTGCAGTAAAAATAAAAGCGCGGGTTATTTAACCGGCATTTTTGCACGGCTCAGCGGCAGTTTAACCGCCAGCGTTAAAACGGGTTATCCTAGGGCCTGTCGACACTAAGTAAATCCGGCCTGCTGAGAGCCAGCTTTTCTCA
>NZ_DDCJ01000088.1:0-2189 GCF_002335285.1 Thalassolituus sp. UBA2009 | reverse complement strand
TAATTAGTGTCGACAGGCCCTAGGCACCTCTTAATAATTCAGCGCCGGCTCCGGCTTACTGAAAAAGTTCAGATCAAGGTGCCCTTGTTCAGTGAGGCGGAATATCGTCACTGTGCTGCTGTGTTGTGCGGTTTTTAATGAGACTGAACAGGGCATAAAGGTTCACAAGATTCAGGCTGGCGACGACCGTGCAGAACAGATAACCAAAGAGCAGGGCATCGCCTAATAAAAAAACAACGACAACACTGAAATAAAGTAACCATCCACCTGCTGCTAACTGTGCGATGTTGTTCAACAGCTTCATCCGGTAAGACTCGGGGTTGAGCAGGTTAATGAACAGCGGTGCCAAAAAGGTAGTAACTAACAGGAGTGCTTCAATGAGATCGGTCGAAATCTGCGACATGATTTTATCGTAGACAACGTAGGTTTCTGTCACCCTTTCGCGACTCAGTTCGTTGACCCCCTCACCTCCGGCATTGGGTGTCAGTACGATCATCCTCGTACATTGAGAGAGTGGTGCAAACATAAATGCGATGATCATGACTGTCAGTATCGTGCGTATTTTTCTCATAATACTCCTTGAACGCCGTGTTCTTTTTACGCCCGGCAGAAAAAATCCTGAATATTTAAAGCGGTTTCTGATACCGGTCTCCCTGCCTTATCACTGGGGGTATTGAAGGTGAGGGTACTGAGGTTGCCGGGTTCAATCAATGCCAGAAAGAGTGATTAGCAGAGATGGCTGGGTATATGCAGATCTGCCACTGCACACAACGGGGGAAAACAGCGGAGAGTGTGTAGTACAGCATGGTTACCCGCTCCGGCACTCCGTTATACTGCGTCTGCTATCAGAAACCAGGAGCGAGGCACCAGTCATCAGGATGAAAACAGTCGTTGTATTGGGCGGTTATGGAAACTTCGGTAAGCGCATTTGTGAGACTCTGGCGCAGGACAGCGGTATCCGTTTACTGTGCAGTGGGCGTCATTCAGATAAGGCCCGTGCCCTGGTTGCTCAGTTGCAGCCGTCAGCCAAAGCAGAATTACAGGCCGTTGTGCTGGATATCAACGCGGCCGATTTCCGCGCACAGCTGCAGGATTTAACGCCGTTTCTGGTTATTCATACCGGTGGTCCTTTTCAGGGGCAGAATTATCGTGTTGCCGAAGCCTGTATTGCTGTTGGTGCGCATTATCTGGATCTTGCCGATGACCGTCGTTTTGTCTGCGATATAACCTTACTTAATAAACAGGCTGAAGACGCCGGAGTGCAGATCATCAGTGGTGCCAGCTCGGTACCGGGGTTGTCGTCGGCGGTTATTGAACATTATCAATCAGACTTCCGGCAGGTCGACAGCATTGATATTGCTATCGCACCGGGTAATCAGGCTGAACGCGGTGAAGCAACGCTGCGTGGCATTTTGTCGTACACCGGCCGTCCTTTCTCTGTGTTTGAACAGGGACGCATACGTACGGTGTATGGCTGGATGAATTCCCGGCGTAAATATTTTGGCCCAAGGTTGGGATGGCGTTGGCTGGCGAATGTGGATGTGCCCGATCTGGAACTGTTCCCGGCGCAGTTTGCGGTTACTGAGCGGGTACGTTTTCAGGCCAGTCTTGAGCTGACGTTTCTGCATTTTTCGATGCTGGCGATGGCATCACTGGCGCGTCTGCGCCTGATTAAAAACTGGGCACCGGCAACGGCTCTGATTTATCGGATGAGCCATTGGTTCAGTAAACTGGGCAGTGCTGATGGTGCGATGCAGATTGATATCGCCGGGCTGAATACGCAGGGTGCAGCCAGCAGGCTTTGTTGGCGTCTGGAGGCTTATGATGGTATTGGCCCTTTTATCCCCACATTGTCGACCATCATCATCGCCAGACAATTGCTGGCAGGGCAGGTGAATCCCGGTGCCAGAGCCTGCAGCGGTGAATTTTCACTACCGGAATTTTACCCTTATGCACAGAGCTTAGGGCTGGTGATCAGGGAGGAGCAGGGTGACTGATTATTTTCTGCTGAAAACGCTGCACATTCTCTCGGCGGTCGTATTAATGGGCACCGGCAGTGGCATTGCTTTTTTTATGTTAATGGCGGTTCTCAGCCGCAGTCAGGAAACAATCCGTAATGTCAGCCGGATCGTTATTCTGGCGGATTGGTTGTTTACCGCTCCGGCGGTTTTAGTGCAGCTAATCTCCGG
>NZ_DDCJ01000117.1:0-4578 GCF_002335285.1 Thalassolituus sp. UBA2009 | reverse complement strand
TTCACTTAGTGTCAACAGGCCCTAGCAGCCCAGAGTCAGACGCCTGCGTCCACCATCCGCTATTACGAACAGCAGGGCCTGCTGAGTGGCGTGCAGCGCACCGCTGGCGGCAGTCGCCGTTACGATGGCAGCGCACTGTTACGCCTGCAGATGATCCGCAGCCTGCAGAATATGGGCTTTGCGCTGGGGGATATTCCGGCCCTGCTGCGCGATGAGCAGCAAGCTGTGGATCATGAGCGGGTAATGACGACCCTGAATGGCCGGCTGGAGGATATCGATACCTTACTGGCCAGCCTGCAACGGCAGCGCGATCAGTTGCATTCGCTGCGTTGCCTGCTGGAAAGCAGCTGGGAGGCAGGCCGTTGTCTGAGTGACGAGCAGATTCTGGCGCTGCGCGATCAGTATCTGCAGCCGCCAGACAGTGCGGGCAATCAGGACTGATTCAGGCGCGCGACTGTAGCGGCCACATCTTCAGCGCTGTGGCGGATCTGCTCAATCACATCCGCTGCCTGCTGAATCTGCTCGCCCACCTGCTTTGTCTGCTGCTGGGTTTTTTCCATCTGCTCCATCGCCGCACGGGTCAGGGCTTCATTCGCCTTAACCATTTCGTCGATTTCCAGCGTTGAGCTGTTAGTGCGCGATGCCAGACTGCGCACTTCGTCGGCGACCACCGCAAAACCACGGCCATGCTCACCGGCACGCGCCGCTTCAATCGCAGCATTTAATGCCAGCAGGTTGGTTTGTTCAGCAATGCTGCTGATGGTGGTGACGATGGCGGAAATTTCCGCCGATTTACTGCTTAGTTTGCTGATGCTCTGTGCCACATCACCCACCTGCGTCGCCACCTGCGCCGATGCCGTAACACTGGCACGTAACAGACCACTGCCATTCTGGGCCAGGTTAACGGTATCGGCCGAATTACTGCGTGCCAGCTCCGATGCTTCACGCACCTGCTCGGCCTGCAGCACCCGTTCGGTAATATCGCTGGCAAACTTAATCACCTTAATAACGCGTTTTTGCGCATCAAAAATCGGGTTATAGCTGGCTTCCAGCCATACCGTACGGCCACGCTTGTCACGTCGTTCAAACTTACCGCTCTGCACCCGCCCCTGTGCCAGCCTTTGCCAGAAGTCCGGCTGCTCGCGGTAAAAAGCGTCGTTGCAAAAAATGCGGTGATGTTTACCGCGCAATTCTTCCACCCGGTAGCCCATGGTGTTCAGGAAATTGTCATTGGCATTGAGAATGGTGCCATCCGGGGTAAATTCAATAATGGCCTGCGAGCGGTTCAGCGCATCCATTACCGCTTCCTGGCTACGGCGTTTTTCTGTATTAGCCGTTACGTCCTGAGCCAGCTTGATAACACGAATCACACGGCCATTCTGCAACACCGGAAAATAGGTAGCGCGCAGCCACAGGCGCTCCCCCTGTTTATTAATCCGCGGAAAAGAGCCGCTCGCAAATTGTCCGGCGGCAAGCTTTTTCCAGAACGCACGGTACTCTTCTGAAGCCGCATAGTCGGTGCTGCAAAACATACGGTGATGCTGGCCCACCACCTCATCGCGGCGATAGCCAACCACCTGCAGAAAAAGATCATTCACATCCTTAATCGTGCCATCCGGGGCGAATTCAATCATTGCGGAATCCTGACGCAATGCCTGTTCCAGTGCCTGAGCACTGGCCAGTGCCTGTTCAAGCTGCTGAACCTTGTCTTTGTTTTTATCGAACCACATAACTGCTCCGGAATAAGTTTGCATACAGGGTACACACGCTCTCAATCTAGCCCAGTCCTGCCTGCCCGCCAGTGCTGACTACAAGCGACAGGCACTATTTGTAAAAACCAGTGATGTATAACAATCCGGCATCGTGTTGCAGGCATAAAAAAGCCGCCAAACGAGGCGGCTCCGGGCTTTAAGCACAGCAGCGGTACTACAGCGGTACTACAGCGGTACAACAGCAGTACTACAACAATGCCGCTTACTTTTTCAGCACCACACGATAGCGCGGGCTGCCGTTTTCCAGACGGTCAATGGCGCTGTTTACGTCCGCCATATCAAACACTTCTACTTTAGGTTCAATATGATGGCGGGCGGCAAATTCCAGCATCTGCGCAATCACTGCCGGACTGCCAACCGGCGACGACGACACCGAACGCTGGCCGCCCATCAGCGAGAACACATTCAGCTCGACCGGTTCCAGTACCGCACCGACCAGATGCAATCGGCCTTTCGGGCGCAGGGTATTTACATAGGAACCCCAGTCGAGTTTTACATTCACCGTCGACAGAATCAGATCGAAATAACCGGCGGAATCTTTCAGCGCCTGCTCATCACGGGAATCCAGCGTACGGTGTGCGCCCAGCTCCAGCGCTTCGGTGCGCTTGGCTTCCGACGAGGTAAAGGCCGTTACTTCACAGCCCCAGGCATTGAGGAACTGCAGCGCCATATGGCCAAGGCCACCAATACCCACCACACCAACACGCGCCGTGGGCTTAACACCAAACTGCACAATAGGGTTAAACACCGTTACGCCACCGCAGAACAGCGGCCCGGCCACTTCGCTGCTGACGTTATCCGGCAGTTTCACCACACTGGCTGACTGTGCCCGCACCTTGTCGGCAAAACCGCCATGACGGCCAACGATAGTGCCGCGCGCGCCGGCACAGAGGTTATGGTCGCCTTCCATACAGGTCTGACACTCGTTGCAGTAACCGGAATGCCAGCCGAGGCCGACCCGATCACCCACCTGCAGTTTTTTCACATGAGCGCCCACCGCACTGATGCGCCCCGCCACCTCATGGCCCGGCACAAAGGGATAACGGGTCATACCCCATTCGTTATTCAGCATGCTCAGATCGCTGTGGCAGATACCGCAGTATTCCACATCGATTTCCACATCATGGTCACCCAGCGGGCCCGGATCGTATTCAAACGGCTTGAGTTCACCACCCGGTTCGAAGGCTGCGTAGGCTTTGATCATGGTTGTTCTCCTGACATAAAAAATGGGCTTAGCGGTTACACCTGAGCAGATGCTGACGTGCGCTGTTCACACGCCGTTGTATTACACCGATAAAAAACTGCGATGACTCAGACCAGCACCAGCTCAACACGGATATTACCGCGGGTAGCGTTAGAGTATGGACATACCTGGTGTGCCTTTTCCACCAATGTCTGAGCGACAGTGTTATCCATGCCCGGCAGGCTGATATGCAGCTCAACGTCGATGGCAAAACCCACACCCTTATCATTAGGGCCAATACCCACATGCGCGGTAATGGCGGTGTCGGCCGGCAGCGCAGTTTTATCCTGCATCGCCACATACTTCAGCGCGCCGATAAAACAGGCGGAATAGCCTGCCGCAAACAGCTGCTCCGGATTTGTACCATCACCACCGGCACCACCCAGTGCTTTGGGTGTGCTGAGTTTGACATCCAGTGCCTGGTCAGATGAGACAGAGCGGCCATCACGGCCACCGGTTGAGGTTGCCTGGGCGGTATACAAAATTTCCATAGGATTCTCCGTTTTCGGTTCGTCGTTGCTGGCACCGTCTTCTGTTTGCTTCTGACCGCTGCCACCAGGATATAGTTATCGCGATAACTATTTATCTGTAAAAAATGGCCTTGTGCGGCCAGAACGGAGAAAAGATTATCGCAATAATCTATTGCGTGCAATATAAAATCATTCCCCCTGCAATGCCCGGCGCAGAACATCCAGCCGCTCTTTCAGATCCATCAGCTCCGGAATGGCTGCATTGCAGTGACTGGCGGCACAGGCATTCACCTGCAACGCCTTCTCGCGCAGGCTGCGGCCATGCTCACTGAGGCGGATCTCCAGCAACCGCTCATCGGCGCTGCTGCGCGAACGGCTGATCAGGCCCTCAGCCTCCATCCGCTTGATTACCGGCGTTAACGCTCCCGGCTTCTGCCCCAGACGCGCGGCAATATCCTTCAGCCCCAGGCCGTCCTGCTCCCACAGAATCAGCAACACCAGATACTGCGGATAGGTCAGCCCCAGCGGCTCCAGCAGGGGTTTATACACCTGAGTCATCGCCAGCGAGGTGGCGTACAGAGAGAAGCACAATTGCTTATCGAGCAGCAGCGGATTGGAATCGGACATAAAGGCTCGGGCCTGTGGTGATCAAAGATGACAATGGGGGAATGCTGCCATAAGCCGGCGTTGCGGAACAGTGTTGGTGGCAGCTGCTGGTTGGCAGTGTATGGAGGCGGATCTTATCCGCGACTTGTGGGAGAGACTTGTGGGAGCGACTTTCAGTCGCGATACGACTCGCTCCCACGCTCTGCTTTCTACTCGCTCCCACGCTCTGCGTGGTAGTGCTGCCGCTGGAGGTAGTTGTGTTCTGAGTTGTAGCCGCTGCGCGGGCTGGTTGCTGTGTCTGACTCGCTCCCACGCTCTGCGTGGTAGTGCTACTGCTGGAGGTAGTTGTGTTCTGAGTTGTAGCCGCTGCGCGGGCTGGTTGCTGTGTCTGACTTTAAGCCAATGCGGGGCAAGCCCCTGCGCCCAAATCCGGGGAACTTTGTAGTGGTCAACTAATTCCGGACACGGTCTTAAGTAGTTCTTCGGC
>NZ_DDCJ01000007.1:21143-21688 GCF_002335285.1 Thalassolituus sp. UBA2009 | reverse complement strand
TTATGCGTCCTCCGTAATCCGTGAACTGATGCAGGTACAGTAACCAGAGAATGTGAATGCTCATGACGCTGATGCTGTCGAATGATGATGGAGTTCATGCTCCCGGGCTTCGTACCCTGGCGCAGGCGCTGACCGATGCCGGGCGAGACGTCCTGGTGGTTGCCCCCGACCGTGACCGCAGCGGTGCCAGCAACTCGCTGACCCTCGACCGGCCGCTGCATCCGCTGCATCTGGATAATGGTTTTATCAGCGTCAATGGCACGCCGACCGACTGCGTGCATCTGGGTGTTAATGCCTTTTACACAAACCGTTGTGAGCGGGTGATCGCCGGTATCAATGCCGGCGCCAACCTGGGTGACGACGTGCTCTATTCCGGCACCGTTGCCGCCGCAATGGAAGGGCGCTTTCTGGCCAAGACACCAATAGCGGTGTCGCTGACCGGTAAACAACACTTTGCCACGGCTGCGCGGGTATTGCTGGAATTGCTGCCGAAGCTGGAACAGCTGCGTCTGCCGGCCAATTCGGTGATCAATATCAACGTGCCG